>NZ_JFWX01000033.1:0-45873 GCF_000588095.1 Acinetobacter sp. 1130196
AGAACTGCGTAAAACGTTGACCTATGACCGTGGACGCGAGATGTCAGAACATAAAATACTCGAAGAAGATTTAGGCATAGATGTATATTTCTGTGACCCACATTCACCTTGGCAAAAAGGCACATGCGAAAATATGAATGGTTTAATTAGGCAATATTTACCTAAAGGGATTGATTTAAATCAGGCAGATCAGCATTATTTAAATCAAGTTGCCATGTCACTGAATACTCGTCCTAGAAAGGCGTTAGATTGGCTTACACCATTAGAGAAATTTGCTCAGCTTGTTGATTATCATATGGCTTTTGAAACTGTCGCACCTCATGTTTGAATTCGCCCACTATTTCAATATTGGTCTGCAAATCAGAACTTAAATATTGAATTTAAAATTGATAAAAAAACAGCTACTGTGAAAAGGCAAGTAAATACAAGTTATGGCAGTGCTACAACGGTCGATACAAATATTGTTGAACATGTCTTAGATATTCGAGTAAAAAACTCGAAAACGAGAGTTTCTTTACCTCTTCAGAATAGAAGTAAAGGATTTAATTGGTTTTTTTCATTCTTAGTTTGGTTTAACAAAATTCAGGCTGATTCAAATTCAAAATATATTCTACTCTTAGATGAGCCAGGCCTTAACTTGCATGCAACTGCTCAAGCAGATTTACTACGTTTTTTAGAAAGTTTGGTTGATAAGTATCAAGTTATTTATACAACTCACTCACCTTTCATGGTAGAAACAACGAAATTAAATCGGGTCAGAACGGTATTTAGTGACTCCGATAGCTCTATCGTTAGTGATAGTATTCAACAAAAAGACCCTAATACACTTTTCCCTTTACAAGCTGCTTTAGGGTATGATGTTGCACAGAATTTATTTATTTCTAAAAAAAATCTATTGGTAGAAGGTGTCTCAGACTTACTATACTTGACCACAATTTCAGAATATTTGAATGCGAATAAACGAACTGGCTTAAATGAAGATATTACAATTGTGCCTACAGGCGGTTTAGATAAAGTTGCTAGTTTTATTTCATTACTTCGAGGTTCAAAACTATCAATTTTCTGCCTATTAGATTCGTTTACTGACCAAAAGTCTCAGGCAAGATTTGATAGTCTAACTATTCAAAAAATTATATCTGATAAAAATATAAAATTTTTCCATGATTTTTTGGATAATAGAAAAAAAGCTGATATTGAAGATATATTTACTATTGATGAATATCTGCAACTTTTTAATATTTCTCTCTCATCTACCCATGCTGAAATTAAGGTGGAAGAATTAAGTACTGAAATTGAAGATATATTATCAAAAATTAATAAAGTTATTAAAAAGAATAGATTTAATCATTATTTACCTGCAAAAGAATTTGCTAGTAATAAGGATTTTGTTAATAGCCTTTCAGAAGCTACTTTATCAAGATTTGAAACTATCTTTAAAGAGGTCAATAAGAATCTTAAATAGTTTTTGGTTTAATAGACTTGCCTATTAGGGTGAGTCTATTACTTTACCCAGTACGTTATTTAATATAATTTTATAGACATCCAAGTGTTCTTTTTAATTTTCAATAAAATTAGTCAACTCTATGATGTCAGTGCTACTTAACTTACGAATATGTTTTCCACTTCTTAGTATTTTACGAAAATAAAAGCTCATTGTTCAACGAATATAAATATAAGATGACTTTTAAATCAGCTTGTCTCTAATCTCGAATCCGTTAATATCCTCAAAAAGCTATTTTTCTTGTCCATTTACTTCTTCAAATACACCTTTTGGGTTCAAAAGCATGTGTTTGATCGGTTGACCAGTGAGCTGATTAATATCCAAAAGATCATAAACCATTTGTTGTCCTAGCTGTTCACGCCGGACAGCTTCAATAATTTCCTGCATTTTTTGAAATTCTTCAAAACTCAGAACAACAGCTTCGGGCGCATTCTTCGTATAAACAAAAACAGGTTTATGACTATCTTTGACACATTGAACAATTTTGCTCCAAGATTTGCGAACATCAGTCGCAGAAACAATCGCACCGTTTATAAAAGTTAATCGATTCATATCTAAGACCTTATACGGGATAGCAAAAATTAAATCATTTCAGAATCTTGTTCCGAATGTAAGAAAACGACCGTTATTTATTATGGGACGATTTTATATTTC
Organism: Acinetobacter sp. 1130196; assembly: GCF_000588095.1. Classification (NCBI taxonomy): domain Bacteria; kingdom Pseudomonadati; phylum Pseudomonadota; class Gammaproteobacteria; order Moraxellales; family Moraxellaceae; genus Acinetobacter; species Acinetobacter sp. 1130196. Next base: position 2,156 of record NZ_JFWX01000033.1, read on the forward strand.
TAAAATTAGTAGATGATATTTGTATGTAACTATATAATCTAAAAAAATAAATTTTAAATCGTGCAAATTAAAAATAGGGAAATCTATGCTTACTGGAGTCTATGAACCGTACCGGGTTTGTCGGAGACTTTTTATTTAAGTTAGGCCACCTGACCTAACGGGTTAATCTTATCATAGTACATTGCTTCGAACTCAAAAGGCGATACATAACCCAGTGCACTGTGTACACGCTTTTTATTGAACCAATCTACCCAGTTTAGTGTCGCAAGTTGTACATCTGCTAAACCTTGCCAATCTGCTTTTAAATATTCAATCACCTCTGTTTTGTATAAGCCATTCACCGTTTCAGCCAGAGCATTATCGTATGAATCACCAGTTGTACCGACTGATGCTCGTAAATTTGCAGCTTCTAAACGATTGGTATAGCGAATAGAAAGATATTGAACACCTCTATCGGAATGATGAATCACATTCTTTGGCATGCCTCGATCATGCAATGCTTGCTCAAGTGCATCGAGCACCATATCTGTATTCATCCGTGTAGATACTTTCCATCCAACAATTGCTCGTGAGAACACATCAATAATAAAGGCGGTATAGAGAAATTTGATGTTTCTCAACCATCATGAAAGTATCATTGCTTATCCATCGTACTCTAGTTGGTAAGTCTACCGTACAGGGAAACTGATCTCCAATTAAACCAGCATTTTTTGAAAGAGATAGGCCAGCACAATTTCCGCCTTTCATATAAAGAGTTTTTCTTGTTAAAACAGTTTTGTAATCAGTTGCATTTCAACCCCTGTAAAAACTAATACACTCAATAAAATAAATCTTTTCATTTTTAACAAATCATCAATAACGCTATCTAAAAATTTAATCTAAATCATTAAACGTTGAGTATCTAACTAATTTATCTGCAAATATTTCTTTAGCTAAAACTCTCAATTGTGTATATAAATTTTCAATTCTATCTTCTTGATTTTTTATCTCAGAGAGATCTAAAAATAGATCTCTATTTTCTTCAGAGAGCCACATAAACTCATCTAATATGCTTTTAAAATTATCTATTTTTTTTTGCATATTAGTGTCTAAAGATTGAGATATAAAGAAAAGTTTGTATTTGATTTTTTCAGAAGATTCAACAAACTCACTAATACTTGTACTGGTGATCATATCGGAAATTTTTGCTCTAAATTCTTCTGATTTTCCTTTTTCGCTTTCATATTCTTTTAATTTATAGAATTGGCCAATAGTACATCCCAATGAATTTTTCAGAAAAAATAAGGATGATGCTAAATCATTTAGCATCGGGAATACTTCAGTTGAGTGTTGGCTAAGAATTTCGGCTTTCTTAATATCTCTCCAATCTTGAAATAGGATAACAGCAATGTAAGCAGTAAGTATTGTTGCTGCCGTGCCTGAGATATCTTTAATAAAACTAAGAATATCATCAATAAAAGGTAGAGATACTGCCGAGATTACGATGACTAAGATTGTTAGTATACAAACTGCTCGCCAAAACTTATTCTCAATACCTTCTTTATTTTTTAGAAACATATAGCACTCAAATTTTTAGTTTCTCTAAAATTAACATAATGGTGCTTATACGGAACGTGTTTTTAATATTACTTTAAGATTAGTATCTTATCGTTATTCATACCCTCTGGAACGTTCTCGTTCAACCGACTTGGAAACAAGTCGGTTTCTTTTTAAGCAAAACTGTAACTTTTAGCCAACAAAATTGATCAAAAAACATTCTATTTTGCATTTTTTCCTGATTTATCAATGTTCACATTTCAGAAATAACCCCCAATTTCTGCGGACAACTCTTGGGATAAAATAGGCCAACTTTGTAAGCTAAAACTTACACAGATTTAAGGATTTTGCGGATTGGTAATTCAAGTCATTAGCCGTATGATGAATATATAACGAAACTGGATGTTTCCAGACAACAAGAATAAGAAAATTGCGCAAGGAATGGGCAGCATGAGATCAGTAAGACGAGCAACCCGATATGAAAAAGCCCGACAGGATGTAGGGCTTTTTTATTGCCATTTGAAAACTGGCTGAGTTCGCTATAAAACATAGACTATAATCTATATTGTGGTTGTTGTATGTGGACAGTCATCACGACAGATCTGTTTAATGAATGGCTTGAACAGCAAGACGAATCAACACAAGAGAAAGTCTTAACCGCTTTAGTTGTTTTACAGCAGCAGGGACCAAGTTTAGGTCGCCCTTTAGTTGATACCGTATATGACTCTAAATTTACCAATATGAAAGAGCTACGCGTTCAGCATCGAGGAAAACCCCTGAGAGCCTTTTTCGCATTTGATCCATTTCGACAGGCAATTGTGCTGTGCATCGGTGATAAAGGCGGTAAAAAGCGTTTCTATAAAGAGATGCTGAACATTGCAGAGCAGCAATACGAACTTCATCTCTCAACCCTTGGAGATCAATCTAATGGCTAAAACCTTACAGGAATTATTGGCTAGTCGCTCTCCAGAGAGCCAAACTCGTATTCAACAAATGGCTGACGAGCTACTTTTAGAAACTCAGCTTCACTTTATTCGAGAAGAATTAGAGATTTCCCAAAAGGAACTGGCTGCAACTCTTGGAATCAAACAACCTTCATTGTCAGCAATCGAAAACCGTGGCAATGATCTTAAGATTTCAACCATGAAAAAGTATGTTGAAGCTATGGGGGGGGAAACTCCGTATTGATGTAGAGCTTCCAACAGGAAAACATATAGGATTCAATGTTTAACAAACAAAATGGGAGCGTTAATCTCTCCCATTTTTTTACTTCGTAGAGGCTCTATTATGTTTAACAAACTAGAATTTATTCTTCTATTTGAAAGGATTCTTAAAATACTCTTTTAATATGGAAATAATTAATAGTGTACTGATTAAAACTAGAAATACTATAAGAATCGAAAACATACAATCCAAAGAATATTAAACATTACTGATACAAAAATAATAATATTTTTTTGTCTATTAAGTAACTGAAATTTAGTTTTCTTTACAAGTTAAGTTTTTTATTAAGTTATAATTAAAAGTAAATTTTTCCCAACTAGTATAAAGTTTAAGATTATAGGTTATTGAATTGTTTCTTATGCAAAAAAAAGTCAAGAATCTTTATTTAAGAAAAGGTGAACACTCATTTGTTCTGCAATCACAGTTCATTTTTAAAGCTAAGCAGCAAAAATGGACTAGTGAAGATATCCAAAAAATTATAGAAAAGACCTTATATCAAGATAAATATAGGGTATATGCAATTTTGAGAGAGTATTCTAGCCAGAATTACGGGTAAATTTGACTTGAAAAGAGAAGGACTAAAGTCTTTTAGAAGGACATATCTTGGATCCTGAATAAGATTTTTAGTATTAAAGGAGTAAAGTTTAGCCTCGATATAAGTTTAATCTATTATTTTACAATAATATTCCATATATCAATACCTAATTTAACTTTAGTTCCTATCGCCAACCCTGTATGGTGCCCGTTCAGAAACACTCTATCCGAGGCTAATATGCATAGTTTTTCTGTAAAAGATTTAGATCAATTAATTGAAACGAATCTCAAAGATGGGAATAAATACAGTAAATTATTGATTGAATATAAATTATTTTCTGATTTGATGTATGATTCTATATTTTATACAGAAGTGTCTAATTCAGCTCTGAGCACTACGAAAAGAAAATATAAGCAACTAAAAATTAAAATCACCACACATCAATATCAGCTTCATTTTGAATAAATCAATAAAACGAAAGTTCTCAGCTCTCTCTTCGTATATGGGAAAGTCACAATTTATGGCCTTTCTCATATCTATTTAACATAAAATTTCTTATGCGAATCTTGAAAGATTAAGCTATTTCGTAATATTTTATCCAATAAGCATTGTCGAAAATATCAGTGTAATAGCTTAACTTCTTACAATGTGAAAAATAGTCACAGCATAAATCTCTAATAATTTCAATTTCCTCTAGGCTATCAGCAGCATTCACTAAAAATATAAACTTGTCCAAGTTAACAAGTAATTTACTACTATTTTTCAAAGGTTTATTATTAGACATTGAATCCTATATGTTTTCCTGTTGGAAGCTCTACATCAATACGAAGTTTTCCGCCCATTGCTTCGACATACTTTTTCATCGTTGAAATTTTAAGATCATGACCACGATTTTCGATTGCTGACAATGAAGGCTGTTTGATTCCAAGGGTTGCAGCCAGTTCTTTTTGAGAAATCTCCAACTCTTCACGAATAAGGTGAAGCTGAGTTTCCAACAATAATTCATCCGCCATTTGTTGAATACGAGCTTGACTCTCTGGAGAGCGATTAGCCAATAATTCTTGTAGGGTCTTAGCCATTAGATTGATCTCCTAAAGTTGAAAGATGAATTTCGTATTGCTAATCGGCAATATCTAACATCTCTTTATAAAAACGCTTTTTACCGCCTTTATCACCGATACACAGCACAATAGCTTGTCGTAAAGGATCAAACGCGAAAAAGGCTCTCAGTGGTTTACCTCGATGCTGAACACGTAGCTCTTTCATATTGGTAAATTTGGAGTCATAGACGGTATCTACTAAAGGACGTCCTAAACTTGGTCCCTGTTGCTGTAGAACGACCAACGCTGCGAGTACTTTCTCTTGTGTAGATTGATCTTGCTGTACAAGCCATTCGTTAAACAGATCCGTTGTAATGACTGTCCACATATTACAACCATAATATAGATTACAATCTATATTTTATGCTTAATTGAATTATTATTCAAATGAAAATAAAAAATCCCGACGTCATGTCGGGATTTTTCGGTGTGGAGCGCATAGGTAGGGCTGACTACCTAATGGTCATGGTGTCTGACTGATTATTCTTGTTTTAAGTCATTGAACATCCTGTTCATATAGATCGATCATAGGGACTTCACTGGTGCTTGGATACAAACAATTTCGTAAAATGCTGTAAGCCAAAGCGTACAAAAAATCATCAAAAATTATCCCAAAGCTTAACCGCAAGAAATGGGGATAAATTCAGAAATGGAAGCCTTAAGGAATCGGAAGGAACTTACGAATTGATCGTTTTTTAACCAATTTTATTGGCAAAATATATCAAAACTGCTCATAAAAAGCCGACTTGTTTCCAAGTCGGCTTTTCGTCATCGTCGAGCAAATTATTTATAGCATAAGTTTTTGATTTTTATATGTTTCAATTTGTTCATTTCGTATAACGCCCATTATGTTAAATGGATTAAAATTGAGTCATTTATCTGAAAGGATTTTTAAGATGTTCCTTCACTATAGAAATAATTAATAGTATACCAATCAAAACTAGAACTGCTATAAGAATCCAAAACATACAAACCACAAATATTAAACATTAATAATACAATAATAATATTTTTCTGAGCATAAAGTAACTGATATTTAGATTATTTTACAAGCTCAGGCTTTTGTTAAGTTTTAATTAACAGTAAATTTTTTCTAATTGGTATAAATTTAGAAGTAGTAAGCTATTTAATTGTTTCTTATGGAAAAAAGTAAAGAATCTTTATCTAAGAAAAGGTAAGCACAAATTTATTTTGCAATCAATATTCATTTGTAGGGCTAAGTTTCAAAAGTGGACGAATGAAGAGATCAATGAAGTGATAGAGAAAACTATATATGAAGATAAAATTAGGGTGTAGGAGATTTTAAGAGAATATTCTAGAAATATTTAGGGCGTGTTATCAATTAAGCCTGGTAGATCGCTGATAAAAAGTTTTGAGCCAATTTATCATAGCGTGTGGCAATAGCACGATACTGCTTGAGCTTGGTAAAAAATTTCTCGATCAGATGTCTTGCCTTGTAGGAGGCATCCCAGTATTGGGCTATATTTTGCAGCAGAACAAGCTGACAAAAAAATGTATGAGAATAAGCAAAAAATTAAATCAGCTTTAAAATTAGTTGCAGAAGCTATCTAAATTTTATATTAACTAAAAATTAACATAATACACCTTATACGAGGTCAAAAATGGGAGCTTGAAGCTCCCATTTTTAGTCTTTAATGCGTTTTTTTGCTTCGTCATAAACTATGCTGTCAGCTCGTTTCCCAACGGTGATGAGCAAGATAACTACCTGATCATCTTTGACTTGATAGACCAGTCGAACTCCAGTCTTTAGTAATTTAATTTTATAACATCCCGTGAGATCACCTCTAAGCATATTCTTGGGAATATGTGGCTGCTCTATGACCTTGGCGAGTTTCTTCTTAAATTGATCTCTTATAGCACTAGGAAGCTTTTCCCATTCAGCTGTGAAGTCCTTATTACGTAAAAGCTTATAAGTCATCTAAAGTAATTTCCTCGAACATTTCTTTAGGATCATTCATACGTTTACGAACAATCGCTAATAGCTCGGTATCCTCTTCTGAGAGTAAAGCTTTTTGTACAGGGAGTTTCCCAGTCGCTGCAATGTATTCAAGGACATTTGTAAAAAACTCAGTAGGTGCAATACCTTGTTCTCTAAGAACTGAATAAGATTTTTCTTTAAGGGCTTCATCAACCCTGAAGTTAACAGTAGCCATTATTTTTTTCCCATTTATTGAATGTATGGGGATATTGTAATGCGAATTGCATTACATAGCTAGTTTTTATAACAGCCATTATGTTAAATGATGAAATTTTAGATATTTTTACTAAAAAACGATATAGAACAGTAAAAGTAGCTGAGCAAACCTCGATCTAAGCAAGATCGAGGTATGGATTTTAGTTTTTATAGCTAGGAAATAGTAAAAACTTTATCTTAAATATAAGCGCTTATGTAAATTATAGACTACTATCTTACAAGCCTGATTTAGCTGTATTCACTAAATGTGAAGAAGTCTGTCTGTCTATAACAATATAATATTTATTGATCCACTCTAGTGCTTTATCTAATGATGATTCTTGAAAAGAGACTTGCTCTTCTCTAGAAATAGATTGGCCGATTAGAATGACTCTATTAAAAAAGCCTTGATCAACAGCATCAAAGTCAGCTTTTGAACATATTCCTTGAGAATACATGCCAGCATAAGCGATACGAAGAGCGTAAAGTAAGGGCATAAAAGTACTATGTGATGGCTGTTCATATAAGCTACTTAAATAATCCTCAAGGTCTTTGAACATGTCATAGTACTTTCCTTGTGCTGTATGGTTTGAAGGAGTAATAATTTTTGTTAAATCATCGGGTTCTAGGATAGTTTTTTTACTAGCTCCTTGTATTGAGTTAATGACATCAAACCATGCTTGAATTTCACCTTCTGGAAGATAAGAACTTCCAACCTGAATGTAGCTTTTTGCAAAAGTTAAACGGCTACTATTTAATGTGTTTTGATTTGCCTCTATTAACCTTTTTATAAGCGTACATCTTATTTTTACAGCCTCATCTATTCCTAACTCCTTAATCAACTGGGGGCTGACACTATTATTTAATATTGATAGTGGGCTATTAGGTAAGTCCATTGCAGATTCTTTATTTAATGCATTCCTATATTCAATTTCATGAAATTGTGAAAAATCTACTAGTTGTTTTCCATCATTGTTCCCTTGTGATGCTCCACAAAGTTCCTCAATTAAAAAAAGATAAAGCTCATTGGGTGATTTAATACTATTACTTAATTCTAAGTAGGCATTATTTATGAATTTTTCTAAGTAAACAGGGTTTTTTAAGGAGTTTTGCTTTTTAGAAGAAAAAATACCAAACATATATTGCACTCTTTAAATTTCTTTTAATTATTATACTGTTTTTATCCATTAGAAATATCTAAATTTTATTAATAGGAACTGTATAGATTTTCTAAAATTAACATAATACGCGTTATATGAAATTCAAAAAATGATACTATTTTTATGATAATTAAATAAATTTTAGGTGAACATAAGTTAAATAGAGCTTATGTCCGCCATATAATTTTAAGGTTCCCAGAATTTATCACCCTGAGTTTCATAAAATTTACTAATGAATTCTTGAAAAGTATTAGCAACAATGTACCAATCTTGTCTTTGATCTATAGGTAAGACAACAAAAATAGAGCCGTAATCATCACTATTAGGATCACATCGAACTAACAATAAGTCTGAATCTCCATAGAATTCTCCAATAATTAAGTCACTTTGAAGAGCGTCATTATTACGATTAATTTTATAAATTTTTGAAGCAAAAATTACTTCCTCAATAGAATATAATTTTAAGCCCCATTGTCCGTATTCTTGATCTTTAAATAGATCTGCACCATTAGATACTGTATAAAAATCCTCTAATACTTTTGGTAAAAGTACTTGGGGTATTTGTGAGTAAATTTTGCTTTTTAGGTTTAATGAACACTGCAAAGGAAAGGGACATTCCATACCTCTCTGAATAGCTTTCTTAGGTTCAATCTCCCATTCATTATGTATTTTTGCTATAATTTCATGAACACTATTCATTTATTAAACTCTTAAAAATCCTTAACTTTTACTAAAATTAACATAATACGAGTTATACAAAGCCTGAGCCAATTTCCTACGTTTTTTGCTTCGTGTAACCGCCATTATGTTAATTTTAGGAAGTCTTAAGACTAATTTTCAGACTTATCCCACCAACTTTGAGCTAAATCAGTATTTTTAGGAATGCCTATACCATCACGATACATAACGGAAAGACTTCGCATTGCTTTCTTATTACCTAACTTTGCAGCCTTTTCACGAAGTTCTAAAGCTTTCTTAATATTAACTTCTATTCCGCTATCTGCGCGAGTATATAGGTCAGCTAACTCAACCATTGATTCAGAATGACCATTTTCTGAAGCTTTCTGAAACCACTTAAAAGCTTTTTGGAAATGTTCTAAAGAATCGTTTTTGTCATCATCCTCTATTAATCTAGCATAGGTAACATATCCATCAGCTAACCAAAACATTGCTGCTACATTTCCATTTTCAGCTGATTTAATAGCCCAAATTTCAGCTTGATTTTCATCTGAATCAACACCATGACCATATAGATAAATCTCAGCTAATTCTAACTGGGCAGAAGTATCTCCACTTTCTGCTTTCGCTAATAAATCATTAGAAAAAACAGGTTCTGCAAATGTTTCCATTGAAAGGCAAACTCCTAAAGCCATAAAAATATTTACTAATTTATTCAATTCTTAACCTTTAAATTAAACTCTTAGGCTTGTATGTTTTTACATCATACCTAAAAGAGAACTCTAAAATTAGAGTATATTTTTAGTCCTATTTAACATAAAAACTCTTATACGAAATGCTATTTTTATTCCTTTAAAAATCAATTTTTTATATACTATTAAAAAGCTCATTTACCCTCGAATGGGCTTTTTTAATGATTTTTTATGTTCCACGCTTACTATTTGATCAATGTTCCACGGTTTTAATAAGCCAAGGTGAACAATCAGATCAGCCATACGGCTTAAAGAATCGGCTCCCAAAGCCTCTTTTTTCCGGTTAAGGCTCTACGTGTTCAGGAATAGGAATTCGCTTATTCTCGATTACCCAGTTTAGTGTCGCAAGTTGTACATCTTCTAAACCTTGCCAATCTGCTTTTAAATATTCAATCACCTCTGTTTTGTATAAGCCATTCACCGTTTCAGCCAAAGCAATATCATATGAATCACCAGTCGTACCGACTGATGCTCGTAAATTTCCTGCCTCTAAACGATGACATTGTTGTCAAAATGCAGGGTATTGGTGGCTCCCCTTAGGGGCATAATTTGTTGAAGCCTAGGTTACTACTAAAAAATTAAAAAAATATTAAAAAACAGGAGCTTATAGCTACAATTTTTATGTTAGCTTTCTAAGTCTCTATGTTAATTTGAAGAATACTTCATCATAATGTCCGAATACAGCTATATTTTTTTGATTTCTATAATATCACTTGATTCAATTAGCGATTGGATATTACCAAATAAACTTTGAATATAATCAGAGGCTATATGGATATCTAAATCCTCCCTGCTACGCCATTCTTCTAAGAAGAAATATCTACTCGAGTCATTTTCGCTAATATAAAGCTCATATTTCAAGCATCCTTCTTCTTGAAGCGTAAGCTCTATTACACTTTTTAAAAGCGCTTCTAACGTCTCTTTTTGATCTGATTTTGCCTTAAAGTTCGCAATTATTGAAATAGTCATTATTTCACCTTGAATTTGTTTTAGAAGTTTTCTAGTACAATTTTGCCTTTTGACTTGCCTGATTCAAGCAACTTATGCGCCTTCTCCAAGTTTGCAGCGTTAATTTTTCCTAGATTTTGGTTGAGGGTACTTCTAATTTTTTGCTGGTCAACTAATTGGGCAACCTGTTGCAATAGATTACCTTGCTTTTCAATATCATCGGTTTCATACATTGAACGGGTGAACATCAACTCCCAATGGATAGAAATAGATTTAGTCTTAAACGGCATAATATCAAATGCTTGTGGATCATCGATCAATCCAAGCTTGGCTTGTGGTGCAATCAGAGAAACTATTTGCTTGATATACGTTTCTGTATGATTTGTAGAGAATACATATTTTGGTTTTTCAATGCCTAGTGTCTCGATTTGTACATTTAAATCTTTGCTATGATCAATGACATGGTCGGCACCAAGTGATTCCACCCAAGATTTCGTTTCTTCACGTGAAGCTGTTGCTATAACGCTCAGATTTGTTTTTGCTTTTAGGAGTTGGATAGCAATTGAACCTACACCGCCTGCACCACCAATAATTAAAATACTGCCAACTTCTGTTTCTGAAATTTGAAACCGATCAAACAGCATTTCCCATGCCGTTATTGCAGTTAATGGCAATGCTGCTGCTTCTGCATTAGATACTGTAATTGGTTTAAGACTGATAATTCGTTCATCGACTGCTTGAAACTCAGCATTACTACCATCTCGGGTTAAATTGCCAGCATACCAAACAGAATCTCCTACTTTAAACGAGGTAACTTTTGAGCCAACTTCGATAATTTCCCCAACGGCATCCCAACCTAAAATACGATTATTTGCTTCAGACGAATTTTTTCTCACTTTAGTATCAACTGGATTCACAGAGATTGCCTGAACTTTTACCAGTACATCACGTTCCTTAAGCGTAGGCTTCGCTTTTTCAATATCTACCAATGAATTTTTAAAATCATCATGGTTATTTATAACATACGATACGGCTTTCATAGATTTGTCCTCAACTTTAAAAAAATATAGTAAAAATGGGAGCGAAGTACTCCCATTTTATGTTATTCAATAATTAAAACTCTTGGCTCGTTGGGCGCAAAACAATTTCATTAATATCTACATCCGCAGGCTGTTCAATTGCATAAGCAATTGCTCGAGCGACTGAGTCAGCTGGTATGGCTTGTTTGTAGAAATCAGTAACAAACTCTGAACTTTCTTTATGAGAAGAACCAAATTTTAGTTCTGACTCAATTGCACCAGGCTCAATAGTAGTCGTTCTAATTGTTCCCCCAACTTCATGACGAAGGCCTTCAGAGATGGCTCTTACAGCAAACTTAGTACCGCTATAAACAGTACCTCCTGGACTAAATACTTTTAACCCTGCAACAGATGCGAGATTAATAAAGTGTCCAAAGTTTTGTTTTTGGAAAACAGGCAGTGTAGCTGCTATACCATAAAGAACACCTTTAATATTAATGTCGATCATACGATCCCATTCATCAACTTTTAGCTCACTTAATGGTGCAATAGACATTAATCCAGCATTGTTTACCAATACATCGATTTGACCAAATGCGCTTAATGCCTTTTCAATAAGTGCTTGTACTTCATGTGGTTTGGTTATATCCATACCAATAAATTCAGCTTGACCACCTTCAGCACGAATGTCGTGAACAATAGCCTGTAATTTTTCAGTACGTCTAGCACCAAGTACAACCTTTGCACCTTTTTTAGCAAGTAAGCGAGCAGTAGCTTCACCTAAACCACTACTTGCACCAGTGATAACAATAACTTTATTTTCTATATTATTCATATAAGTAACCTTCAACCTATCTGTCAATCATATTTGATGGGTTAAGTATTACAGCCTTGTCAGGTATAATAAATGAATAATATTATCTTTCAGAATTCCTATTTACGGAATAATTACCATAACACAGGATTGGACATGCAGAACAAATTGGAAATGATGCGTATCTTTTGTGTCGCAGCAGAGTCTCGAAATTTTAAGGAGGCAGCAACTCAGCTAGGTATTTCCCCACAGGTAGTGACACGGGCAATAAAAGAGCTAGAAGAGCAGCGCGGAGAGATTCTGTTCTACAGGAGTACTCGACAAATTAAAATTACCGCTGATGGTGAGCGTCTGGCAAAGCAAGCACGTTTTGCGGTGGGATCAATCGATGCTTTGCTTGTAAAAGACACCAAGGAAAAACGAGATGAAATGCGTGGGACTGTCCGTCTTACTGTGTCGTCTGTGTTAGGGCGTAAATTGGTAATACCTGCACTAGCAGAATTTGCCACACGTTATCCAGATATTGTCGTTGATTGTGTGCTAACAGATTCACACTCGGATGTGATCGATGAGCGGATAGATATCGGGATCAGATTTGGATTTTTGCCGGACAATCGATATGTGGCAAAGGAATTGGCTAAAGTGAACTTTTATTCTGTGGGTACGCCAGAGTTAATTGATAAGGTTGGAATGCCCAAAAAAATTATTGATCTTGATAAATACCCTCTAACAGCACTAGTCGATCATAAAACAGGGCGTTACTGGCCATGGACATTCACCGAAAGTCGAAGCTTTACGCCATCAAAGCCCCGTTTTATTACAGATGATCTAGAAGCTGAATTTCAAGCTATTCTCGCTGGAGGCGGATTCGGACACATGCCTGGATTTCTAGTTTTGCCGTGGCTTAGGAGTGGTAAGCTCATTCAGATACTTCATGAGGAAAACTCTCCCGTTTGGCGCCTGTATTTATATCGTCCACAGCGGGGCCCGACACCTTTGCGAATCCGAGCATTGTTTGATTACTTAGCGGAAGTGCTGGGCCATATAGAAACTTGAATCAGATGTAACTAACCTTTTTTTTAGAAAGTAGAAATCAGATAAGACCATCATGTATTTAGAGTAACTACAATTTTTCCTATTTGCTGATTTGATTCAAGATAGCGCTGAGCGTCATGCATGTCCTCAAAGTTAAAGCAACAGTCGATCACTGGACGAAGATATCCTGCACCTATACTGCTAAGAATAAATCGTCTGGCTTGCTCCCTTAGAACAGGGTCATGGAGAACCTCAAGGAATAAAAAACCTCGCATGGTTAAGCTTTTGCGTAATGCAACTTTAAGGGGAAATGGTGTGATCTCCGGGCTAAGTGCACCATGCATAACCATAGTTCCTCCCACAGACATCGCTTTTGCAATCTGTTCAATATGTGGCCCTCCCACAGCATCGAAGGCGACATCAAGATGTTCTCCACCTAAACGTAAAACAAGCGCCTCATACAAATCTGGTTCATCTTCACGGGCTATAACATTTTTAACACCGAGATCCAGTAAACGTTGCTTTTTCTCTATCGTCTGTGTACTTGCAATGACCTTAGCATCCGCTGCTTCAGCTATCTGTATCGCAGCTAGTCCTACGCTACTTGAAGCTGCTGTGATCAAGATCGTTTTTCCTTTCGAAACTCCACCAGCATGGATTACACCACCCCAAGCCGTCAAATACTGCATCCAGATTGAAGAAGCTTCTTCCCAGCTTAAACTATCAGGTTTGTGAACTAAAAAAGTTTCTGGAATCAGAAGCTTGTCCGTATATGTCCCATATTTGGCTAGATTGTCAGTCGGAAGAATCGATACTGCATCTCCTGGAGAAAATTGGCGTACACCTTCACCTATCGCAAGAACTATGCCTGCTCCCTCATATCCCAGACGAGAAGGGAATACTGCCTTTTGAATATAAGTACCACGCCGAAACATTACATCAGCCCGGTTGAGTCCGATCGTTTTCATCTGTATTAGAACTTCTCCTGCGGCTGGGAAAGCAACAGGAAGTGTTTCTAATGTCAGAACATCTGTATCTCCAATACAATTGAAGCGCCAAGTCTTGGCCTGAAGTGCGTTAAATGACATCAATAACGACCTTAATATTGGCAGAGCGATCTTGAACAGCATCATGAGCCTCAATCGCTTGGTCTAGAGTAAAATGACGAGGATCAACAATAGGACACAGTTTACCTTCCTCAACGAGACGGGTAGCGATCTTAAGGACATCACCATGATGAGAACGGCGATTGCCTGTTAACATCGGCAATAGGACGAATACGCCAGACAGTGTGGCACATCGTAGAGATGAACTCGCTAAATTATGATTACCAAATGCAGCACAGCTGGTAATGTGGCCATAGTGAGTTGTCATGGAAAGTGAGGCTTCGAGTACTGGACCACCCACAGTGTCGTAAACAATGTTAAAGCCTTGACCCTCAGGGCTTGCAGCAATAATGTCATCGGAAGATGCTGTTGTGTAATCGAGAGGTGTTGCACCGAGTTCTGAAATCAGCGATTGATCAGCTGTACGACCAGTCGCCCAAACATTTGCATCAAGTGCTTTTGCAAGCTGAACAACCATATAACCAACGCCACCAGCACCACCCTGAACCAGTACAGTTTGCCCTGGTTGAACCTTAGCATTATCCACTAAACCTTCCCAAGCGGTGAGGAACGTCAATGGTAGTACTGCTGCCTCGCGCATAGAGATATTCCGTGGCTTTAATGCGATCAGATCAGCATCTGCTACAATATATTCTGCTAAAGATCCTTGAAGATTACGAACGCCACCAATCAGACCGTAAACTTCATCTCCGACGTTGAAGTGAGTGACCCCTTCACCAATAGCAGTTACACCCCCAGCCATATCTGTTCCCAACACGGCAGGAAGCTCTGGCATAGCATATGGTGCTTCACCAAGACGAATTTTATAATCAATAGGGTTTACACCACTAGCATGAATACGTACTAGAACTTGCCCAGCCTCTGGTTGAGGTATAGGGAGTTCTACACGTGTAAATTCATGATCACCAAAATTTTCTAGGATAAGAGCACTCATCATCTTATTCATAGTTGTTCCTTATTCATAACTGGGGGTTGATATGCACAGTACCAAAGTAAAATAATCCAATAAATGATATTTATAGGATTTAATAATTCCTAAATAATGAATAATAAATATCATCCGCTCACTAAAAATAATCTAGTACAGTCTGTAAAGGCATTTTTAATCTAAACTATCGGTAGTATTTTTAAGGTGTGATACGTTCAAAATATCTACAAAGTGGCTAAAAGTTGGAAACATAATTCTAAAAGGTCACAGCATTACAAAGAACATGAGCCAAAATAAAAAAATGGGAGCTAAAGCTCCCATTTTTTTGTGACTTTTGTATAAGCTCTACTATGTTTATTTAAAAAAATTAAAAATAGAGACAGAAAATTTTCGCTAAAGACCTTTTTGATTTTTCGATTTATAAAAAGTATTGCTTTTTATACTATGGGGCACTATAGTATAAAAACTAAAAAATAAGGAGGTCTGATGTCTAGGGCATGTCCTCATTTGGCTTTGCACCAAATTAACATGCAAGCAATGTAAATCATAGACTGATAATTTCGTGCAAGCTTATCAAATCGGGTCGCTATCGCTCGGAAATGTTTTAATCTCGCAAAGGCATTTTCAACTAGATGACTTAAACGATATTAATACCGATCAAATTCTTTATTTTCTCTCTTACTATTTGATTTCATTGGGATGATCGGCACAATATTTTGCTTTCTTGGCAACGTCCTAATTTTTTCCGAATCATAACCTTTATCTGCAATCAGATAATCTGCCTCACCAATCAACTACTCCGCAACTTGGCTGTCATGGAGTTCACCTCTAGTGATTTTAAAATCAATCGGCAATCCATTCGCGTCGGTTGCAAGATGAATTTTTGTGGTTCTTTCACCTCTAGACCGTCCAATTGCTCGCTTGAAACCGTGCCGAGCTCCACTTGCATGCTGATGCGCGCATATGTAGCTTCCCTCAATGAATACTCATTCTTGATCCAATACGCCTCGTAGTTTAAAAAAATTTACCCCACAAGCCCTTACTCGCCCAACGATTAAAGCGGTTATATGCTGTTTTCCAAGGACAAAATTCTTCAGGAATATCACGCCATGTTGCATCTGTACATAATTTCCATAAGATGGCTTCCATGATATTTCTACCGTTCTTTGAACAATAACAACCATGAAATTGCATCGTAGACTGGATTTGTTGTCAAATATCATCGGTGAGTAGAGTTCGTGCCATTGAGAAATATACAAATAAAAAGAGGTTAAATCATTCTTTTAAATCTTTAAAATCAATTTTTCAAATGAGGACACGCCCTAATAGATAAACAGTTTCAATATCTTGACTTCGCTTAAAGTCTAGTATGTTAATTTTAGTATAACTCTAAATAATTTGTTTCTTTCGAGTCGCTAACCAACACAAAACTGCTCCTGCTGTCACCATTGCAACACCTTGCCAAAAGATAAAAGATAAGGACGTACTTAGAATTAATGCCGCAAACAAAGCTGATAGCACGGGAATAAAATAAGAAGCTCCAGCCATTAACGTCATGTTCCCTGAAATAATTCCAATATTCCAAGCACCATATCCCAAACCTAAAGCACCAGCTGCCATAATCAGAGTGACTGTATTGTCATAAGTAAAATTAAGAGCTGACCCACTCATGAGAAGGTATTTGATCCATAGTACAACTCCAGTCAAGGCAAAAAATATAGTGACTAGATTTTTACCCTGAGATGTTTTTACTGTCACAGAACAATATGCAGCCCACAAAATAGCAGCAGCAAAAGCTAAACCATAACTAAGAGGATTAGCTTTTAAATTAGTAAATATCTGAAAAAAATCAAATCCAGTATCTCCTCCTAATACCCAACAAATTCCAACTAAAGCGAATATGCAGCCAGGAATAATTAAAATATTGGCCTTAACGTTGTTAAAAATAATTGCGAATAGTAGAGTAAATGTTGGCCATAGATAATTAATCATGCCGACTTCGATTGCTTGTCTACTGTTTTGCGCATAGCCAATAGAAAGGGCAAAACATAATTCATAAGCAACAAATAAAAGGCTTCCCCACCATAAATAGGATTTTGGGATGGTAGAAAACTTAGGCATACCAACCATGAAAACTAAAATCATGGATGCGACACTGTAAATTAGAGCAGCACCAGCTACAGCTCCAAAGCTCTCACTGACACTACGCATTAAGCCTACATTTGTACTCCAAAATATGACAGCTGTAAGACCAATTAAAGTCGATATATTTCTATTGAATGTAGGGAGAGCATTTAAAAGCATAACCTATTCCTTTTAAGCCTTAGCATTGATTAAATGATGTGATTTCCTCTCTAATAAAGCCATACTTGCAAAAATTGCAACTATAACTAATAAGATACTAGGTGCTAAGGTATTAGCTGTTTGTTGAATTAACCAAGTTGCAACGAAAGGAACTGTTCCACCTAACAGTGCATTAGCAGTATTAAAACTAAAGGCAAAACCGGTATAGCGCACTTGTATAGGGAATTGTTCTGTTAAATATGCAGGTAAGCTCCCATCGTTCATTGCTAATAATGTGCAGAACATGAGCTGAATGATCACCATTTCAATAAAACTGGCAGTTGAAAGTAAGTAGAACAAGGGTACAGTCAGTGCTATAAAGCTTAGACCTGCCCAAAGCAACATTTTCTTACGTCCAATTCGATCTGAATATTTGCCCATCACAAAAACTACAGCAATATAAAATAGCAATGAAATTGACCCTGATATAAAGGCTTGGGATTTATTTACACCTAACTCTGTAGCTAAATAATTTGGCATATAACTAAAAATAAGATAGAAGGCGGTGGCATTTAAAGATGCAACTGCAAATGCTTTAAAAAGTGCTGGTTGATACTGAGTAAATAAGGCTTTGATTGGAAAATTTTCTTTGTTGCTATTTTTTTGATGTTCTAAAAACTCTGGGGTTTCTTCTAACTTTACACGGATATAATACCCGATTAAACCTAATGGTGCTGCCAATAAAAATGGAATTCTCCAACCATATTCGTGTAAAAACGCCTCTGACATGAAAGCGAACATCGCCGCTGCCATTAAAGAGCCGAGTAGTAAACCCGTTGCAGTACTTGCAGGAACTAAACTGGTATAAAGTCCTCTTTTTCCCTTAGGGGCGTATTCTGCAAGAAAATTTGCTGCACCAGCATATTCACCTGAAGCGGAGAAGCCTTGGATCATCCGGAATATTAATAACATAATCGGTGCAAAAATACCGATACTTTGATAACTTGGTAACAGTGCAATACATACCGTAGCCAGTGTCATTAATATAATCGACCACGATAGTGCATTTTTTCGACCAAATTTATCCCCAACATGCCCCCAAAAAATACCGCCTAATGGACGAAAAATAAATGAAATTGCAAAGATCGCATATGTAGCCATTAATGCGGTTAAAGGGTCACTTTTCGGGAAAAAAACCACTGCAATAACTGTTGCCAAAAAACCATATGCAGCATAATCAAACCACTCCACAAAATTACCAATAAAGCTGGCGCTAGCAACACGTCTTAGAGTATTTTTTTGCTCTATTTGATGATTGTTTTTCATTCTATTTACTCCTAATTAAATAGGCACTCATTTTCAGAGTGCCTATTTAAAATCTTTTATTTGATAATGTTATGTTCTGGACCATATGGGAATTTGGTAATATTTTCATTTCCTGATTCTGTAACGACCAAGATATCATGTTCACGGTAACCACCAGCCCCAGCCATTCCTTGCGGAATCATAATCATAGGTTCCATTGAAATCACCATGCCTGGTTCTATCACCGTATCAATATCTTCACGTAATTCTAAACCGGCTTCACGACCGTAATAATGTGATAACACACCAAAGGAATGTCCATAACCAAATGTGCGGTACTGCAATAAACCTTCTTCATAGAAAATTTCATTTAACTCTTTAGCAATATCACTGCAACGTGCACCTGGGCGAATGAGTTTTAAGCCAGCTTCATGCACCTTGACATTCGCCTCCCAAATTCGTAATGAAGCATCATCACAGTGATCAAAGAACTGTGTACGCTCTAAAGCTGTATAATAGCCAGCAATCATAGAAAAGCAGTTTAAACTTAAAATATCACCTTTTCGGACTTGGCGGGTTGTAACAGGATTATGTGCACCATCCGTATTAATGCCTGATTGAAACCAAGTCCACGTATCCATGAGTTCAGAGTTTGGAAAACGTTTGGCAATTTCACGTACCATGGATTGAGTAGAGGCTAAAGCCACTTCATGCTCTGGCACACCTTCACGAATTGCTGCAGTCACTGCAAAACCACCAATATCACATACTGCAGCACCTTGGGTGATATGTGCAATTTCTTCAGCAGATTTAATCATGCGTAGCTTCATGCATGCGGCACTAATATCCACAAACTGCACATTCGGTAAAACTGCTTTTAACTTGTTTAAACGTTCTAAAGGTAAATGATCAAACTCAATTCCTACACGGCCTTTATTTGGAATTTCTTGTGTAACCGCTTTAAAATAGTTATCACGCTGCCAGTCAGTATAAACTACGTTATAGTCGCCAATCGTACGACGCCAAGGTTGCCCAGCATCAATATTTGCTGAAATTGTCACCACTTTTTCTGGGCTAACCACCAGACCGTAGAAGCGCCCAAATGAACAATAAATAAAGTCTGCATAATAGTTAATGTTATGGATTGAACTAAATAGAATATGATCAATTTCTAGCTCTTCCATTAGTTGGCGTAACTTGCTCTGTCTATTTTGATACTCAGATAATGAAAATGTTGCAGAAACTTTTTCACCATTTTCAATGGTTAATAATGATGGTAGTTGTGAAGCAACAAAATTATTTACTAAAGTATTCATATATTTTCCTAGATCAATGTAATGTAATCAATGAGCTAAGCTTATGCAGAATATGAATAGGGATTTTTGCTAAAAGCGTCAAAAAGTTGTCAAAAACCGACAAGACTAAAAAACACTAATGAGCAAAATCCAGAATGTTACGTTCAAATTTGGGGGAATAGTTAAAAAAAGCTTTATAGGCTTTAGTAAAACTAGATACATTACAAAAACCACATGCCAAAGCAATATTTGAAATGTTTAACGTAGACTGTTTAAGTAGATTCTGTGCATAGGTGAGTCTTAGTTTTAAATAATATTCTTTTGGAGCCAATTGTAGATTCATTTTAAACAAGCGCTCTAAAGTACGCGGTTGAATTTTTACATGCTGTGCAATTTCAGCAATAGTTAAAGGCTCATTAATATTATTTTCCATTAAGCGCAATACTTCTTGAATCTGAAAATCAAGTTTTTTCTTATGTTCAGCAATAGGTTGATGTTGAATTTCATTGCTCTCACGCACTTGATGAACAATAAATTGCTCACAGATTCTTTTAGCAATATTTGGATAGTGTATTTCAACAAGTGCCAAGCCTAAATCAATCGCTGCAAGCCCACCAGAACAGGTAAAACGGTTCGCATCAATGGTAAAAATATGTGGGGTAAACTGTACTAATGGAAACTCTTCTTGTGCCGCTAAGGTATTTTCCCAATGAAGGCTAGCACGAAAGCCATTTAGTAGATTGGCTTTCGCTAATACATAAGCGCCTGTACATAAACCACCTAAAGCAATTTTTTGTTGATCCAACCTATATAAAAAATTCTTTAAGCGTACTGTCATATTTTTATAAAGTTGAAAACCACCACAAATAAAAACTATATCCATGTTCAGTAAATGTGACCAAACACAGGTATGTTGTATTTGAAGACCATTGCTTGCGCAGCTATGATGACCATCTAAACCCGTTACATTCCATTGGTATAAATTGTCTTCTGTAACATAATTAGCCATACGCAAGACTTCAACCATGTTTGAGAAAGCAATCATTGAAAAGTTATCGAGTAATAAAAAACCAATACGCTTAGAGTTTTGTAACATAAATTTAATGTTCTTCACTTTTTTCAATATTTTTATAAAGCAATTTTGAGACCACAATTTTGATTTTTTCAGATTTAAAAGTCACTTTTGTCTTTATTTCCATGAGGCTTTGTTGCATAAAGCCTTTGATAGCAGAGTGAACCGTACTGGGTTTGTAGGAGACTTTTTATTTAAGTTGGGCCACCTGAACTAACGGGTTAATTTTATCATAATACTTTGTTTCAAAATCAAAAGGCGATACATAACCAATGCACTGTGTACACGCTTTTTATTGAACCAATCTACCCAATTTAATATCGCAAGTTGTACATCTGCTTTTCAATAGTCAATCACCTCAGTTTTGTATAAGCCATTCACCGTTTCAGCCAAAGCATTATCATAGGAATCACCAGTTGTACCGACTGATGCTCCTAAATTTGCTGCCTCTAACAGGAAAACGAATAGAAAGATATTGCACACCTCTATTTAAATCATGAATTACATTCTTTGGCATACATCGGTCACGTAATACTTGCTCCAGTGCATCAAGCACCATATCTCTATTCATCCGTGTTGATACTTTCCATCCAACAATTGCGCGTGAGAACACATCAATAATAAGGGCGGTATAGACCTAGCCTGAATTTGTTTGAATATAGCTGAAGTCTGCGACCTGACATACAAAAAGCACTGCTTCGCAAGGGTCAGGATGATCAGCACTAAAATTACGGTTCACCAAGCCAACTGCCCGTTTTTGGTCATCTCGTACAAAGCCTTTTCGATTTATAAAAAAATATTGTTCTTTTTTATACTATAGGGTACTATAGTATTAACACTAGCAAATAAGGAGGTCTGATGCCTAATCAGGTTGAAGACAAAAAAAAGATTCTTCTACGCGTCAGAAAGATCAAAGGTCAGACGCAAGCGATTGAAAAAGCGTTAGAAGACAATGTGGAATGTGGTGCAATTCTGCAACAAATATGCTCTGTGCGCGGTGCTATTAATGGTTTAATGAATGAAATGTTGGAGGTTCATTTAAAGGACACTTTAGTATCAGGTGAAACCACAGAACAACAACGAAAAGAAGAATTGGCTGAAATCGCCAAGATTTTAAAATCATATTTAAAATAGATCTGTATAAGGAATTATTCCATGAAGTCACGTGCTGCTGTTGCGTTTGGTCCTGGTCAACCTCTTCAAATTGTTGAAGTTGATGTTGCACCACCGAAGAAAGGTGAAGTATTAATCAAGATCTCCCATACCGGTGTGTGTCATACAGACGCATTTACTTTATCTGGCGATGATCCTGAAGGTGTTTTTCCCGCTATTCTCGGGCATGAAGGTGCTGGTGTTGTAGTTGAGGTTGGTGAAGGCGTGACTAGCGTCAAACCAGGTGATCATGTAATTCCACTTTACACTGCTGAATGTGGCGAGTGCGTATTCTGTAAATCTGGAAAATCGAACTTGTGTATTTCCGTTCGCGAAACTCAAGGTAGAGGCGTAATGCCAGATGGTACCACTCGTTTTTCCTACAACGGTCAACCGATTTACCACTATATGGGCTGCTCAACGTTCAGTGAATACACTGTAGTGGCAGAAGTATCATTGGCTAAAATCAATCCTGAAGCCAATCACGAACATGTCTGCTTACTGGGTTGTGGGGTAACAACGGGTATCGGTGCAGTACATAACACGGCTAAAGTACAAGAAGGTGATAGTGTTGCGGTCTTTGGTTTAGGTGGTATTGGTTTGGCAGTCGTACAAGCCGCACGTCAAGCTAAAGCAGGGCGTATTATTGTGGTTGACATGAATCCAGATAAATTTGCGCTGGCAAAAGAGTTTGGTGCAACGGACTTCTTGAACCCTAAAGATTACGATAAACCAATCCAGCAAGTAATTGTCGAAATGACTGGCTGGGGTGTAGATCATTCATTTGAATGTATTGGTAACGTGAATGTGATGCGTGCAGCCCTTGAAAGTGCACACCGTGGCTGGGGACAATCCGTAATTATTGGTGTAGCTGGCGCAGGTCAGGAAATCTCTACCCGTCCATTCCAACTGGTTACTGGTCGTAAATGGCTAGGTTCTGCCTTTGGTGGTGTAAAAGGTCGTACGCAACTTCCAGGAATGGTTGAAGATGCCATGAAAGGTAAAATTCAATTAGAACCATTTGTGACACATACGATGGGCTTGGATCAGATCAATGAAGCCTTTGATCTAATGCATGAAGGTAAGTCAATTCGTACTGTAATTCATTACGAATAATTGCGTCAGACCTTATACTTTTCCATGCATGTGCATCATGAATGACATGCATGGAATCCTCTAAAACGGCACATCATCTGTAAAACAGATCTATCTGTGTAGGCATCGTGTATAGGTTCAATAAACCTGCCTACATTTTAAATCTTTATCACTATTCTCTGTGGAGAATGTAAGACTCTTTGTTTACTTGATTTCTCATGAAGTCTTGCTCAACATAGGTAATTGATTATGGAAATAATTGAGAAGCATGCTTCTTTTGGTGGATCGCAAGAAGTGTATCGCCATCAGTCAATAGCATTAAACTGTTCAATGAAATTCTCAATATATCTGCCACCTCATGACAAAGATGAGCGGTTGCCAGTGTTATATTGGTTATCAGGATTGACTTGCAACGAACAGAACTTTATTACTAAAGCCGGAGCACAAAAGTATGCGGCTGAACATAAAGTCATTATTGTTGCACCAGATACCAGCCCACGTGGAGAGGATGTACCAGATCATGCAGATTATGATTTAGGCCAAGGCGCAGGATTCTATGTGAATGCAACACAAGCACCCTGGTCGCAGCATTTCAAAATGTATGATTATATTGTGGAAGAGCTCAGAAATCTGATTGACCTGAATTTTCCGACCAATCAAGTCCAAAGTATTATGGGTCATAGCATGGGTGGTCATGGTGCATTAGTAATTGGATTAAAAAATCCTGAGCTGTATAAAAGTATTTCTGCTTTTGCACCAATTGTTGCACCTAGCCAAGTACCTTGGGGGAAAAAGGCTTTTACACACTACCTAGGTGAAACCGAAACTTTATGGAAAAGCTATGATGCGATTGAATTAATCAAAAACGCTGAAGTTCATTTACCTATTTTAGTCGATCAAGGAACAGCTGATGATTTTCTTGAAGAACAGTTAAGGCCTAAGCTTCTTAGTGATATTTGTTTGGAACAAGAATATCCTCTTACACTTAACCTAAGAGAAGGGTATGACCATAGCTATTACTTCATTGCGAGCTTTATAGAGAAACATATAGAGTTTCACAGCAAATTCCTAGCTAAATAACTTTCATAGATATGAGGATGTACAATATTGTTCTTGAATGCTTCTTGAGCAATATAATTTCCAGATGAAGAGGTCAGCTTATAAAGCTAAGGTAGAGTCAATTGATCCTTATATAAATAAGATTGAATTTAATCATCTCATATCTTGATTTTTTGATTCAAATGTTAATGATATTAACTTGAATAAATTCATAGCATTATGTCGAAATAAAAACCTAAATTTTGGCTCAGCTATGGGAATTTTTTCTAACTTTTATACAACAAAACTTTCTGACATGCATACATTAGCAATGTCAGAATCAGTTTGAATTCTAATCAATTATGGAGTTTTAGTCATGCTTAAAACAGCTTTATATGTCCGTCTTGAAGCTAAACCGGGTAAAGAAGACGAAGTGGAAGCTTTTCTTAAAGCCGGTTTACCTATTGTAATGGAAGAACCTGCGACAGTTGCGTGGTTTGGCCTACGTCTTGGACCTACAACATTTGGTATTTTTGATGCATTTCCTGATGAGGCGGGTCGCCAAGCGCATTTATCTGGCAAGGTTGCAGCTGCGTTGATGGCTCAGGCCGAAGAGCTATTTTCAGAGCCACCGTCTATTGAAAAAGTAGATGTTTTGGCGAGTAAACTACCAGCTTAAACCGATGCTTAAATGTATGAGGGTGCTGTCTGAAATTTTGAATGTAAGGCAGCACTTCAACCCTATGATGTTTGTCAGAGGCTTTCTATTCAAGTTGGGCTACTTTATTTAATGGCTTAATCTCATCATTTACAAGGGTCAATATCCAAAACAGGGTAAATAAACAAATGCAACTATTTACACGCTTTATATTGAACCAATCTATCTAATTTACTGTCGCATTTGTACATCTGCTAAACCGTGCCAATCTGCTTTTAAAATATTTAATCATTGCTATTTTGTATGAGCCATTCACTGCTTTAGCCAATGCGTTCACGACCATGTCAGTAGTCATGCGTGTTGATACCTTCCATTCAACAATCGCTCGTGAAAATACATCAAGAATAAAAGTGGTATAGAACAAGCCTGAATGTGTTTAACCATCACTAAGGTCGGCAAGCTGAAATAATTTTTATAAAAATAGACGACTGGTCTATTTTTGTGTATAGTTAGCACATAGTGCAGTCAAAAGCCGCAGTGTTGTCCAATTTTTTTAAAGTTTATTTGATGAATAACGGTGGTTTTTCAAATCAATTAGCTGATCATCCTAGGATAAAAATATGTTGAATTTTAACTTTTATAATCCGACTCGCATTATTTTTGGTGGCGATACAATAGCTAAAATCAATGACTATGTGCCTACAGAAGCAAAAGTATTAATGTTGTTTGGTGGTGAAAGTGCACGTAAGAATGGTACTTTAGCTGAGGTGCGTGAAGCATTAGGTGCAAGAGAAATTCATGAATTTGGCGGAATTGAGCCGAATCCGAGTTATGAAACCCTCATGAAAGCTGTAGAGCTGATTCGAGAACAAAAGATAGATTTCTTGATGGCTGTCGGTGGCGGATCGGTAATTGATGGTACTAAATTTATTGCAGCAGCAGTCAATTATACAGGGGATACATGGGAGATTTTAGAAACCCATGGTACTAAAATTACTCAAGCTTTGCCTTTTGCGAGTGTACTCACCCTTCCGGCAACTGGTTCAGAAATGAATAGCGGTGGGGTAGTAACCAGAAAATCGACCCAAGCCAAATTGTCATTTAACAGCCCCTATGTTTTTCCGCAATTTTCCGTACTGGATCCGAATAAAACTTTTAGCTTGCCGACGCGCCAATTAGCAAATGGCGTGGTCGATGCATTTGTTCATGTCATGGAACAGTACTTAACTTACCCTGTCAATGCACAAGTACAAGATCGTTTTGCCGAAGGTCTATTGCAAACTCTGATTGAGATTGGACCGAAAATCTTGGAAGATTCAGCAGATTATGACACGCGTGCGAATTTGATGTGGGCTGCTAGCATGGCACTGAATGGGCTAATTGGAGCTGGTGTACCACAAGATTGGTCAACTCATTTGATTGGGCATGAGCTCACGGCTTTACATGGTATTGATCATGCTCGTACCTTGGCCATTGTGTTGCCGGCCAATCTACAAGTGCGTCGTCAAGAGAAGCGAGAAAAATTACTACAGTATGCAGCTCGAGTCTGGCAGATTGTCGAAGGTGATGAAGAACAACGTATTGATACTGCTATTGCTCGTACTCGAGCCTTCTTTGAGCAACTTGGATTGCCGACTCGTCTTAGCGATTATGGACTGGGGGAGACAGATATTGAGATCATCATTACGCAACTTAAATCACACAATCTTACACAGCTAGGCGAACATAAAACTGTTTCATTAGAGATCAGTCGCCAAATTCTCGAGACGAGTATCTAAATAAGCGTATCTGTCATGGTCACGTTACACGACAAGTGATCATGCAACAATGCTCCTCAATCCTGAAAAATATCGGAGAAATAACATGAAAATTTTAATCGTTTTAACCTCACATGATCAACTTGGCAATACTGGTAAGAAAACAGGTTTCTGGCTAGAAGAACTTGCTGCACCGTATTACACCTTTATTGACTCTGGTGCTGAAGTTACGCTGGCGTCGCCTCAAGGTGGGCAGCCACCACTAGATCCGAAAAGTAATTTGGCCGATGCGCAAACTGAAACCACTCATCGTTTTGAAGCTGATCCAACTGCAATGCAAGCATTGGCACAGACGCATAAACTTAGCGAAATTTCTGTAGCTGATTATGATGCAGTGTTTTATCCAGGCGGGCATGGCCCATTGTGGGATTTAGCAGAAGATCCGATTTCAATTTCTGTGATTGAACAGGCGATTCAGTCTGGCAAACCTGTTGCAGCAGTGTGTCATGCCCCGGGTGTTTTTCGACATGTGAAAGCGAGTAATGGAGCGCCTTTAGTTAGCGGTAAATTAGTGACTGGTTTCACCAATACTGAGGAGGCCGCTGTAGGTTTGACTGAAATTGTACCATTTTTAGTCGAAGACATGCTTAAAGAAAACGGTGGTCATTATTCTAAAGTGGATGATTGGCAAGTATATGTTCAAGTAGATGGCTTGCTGGTTACTGGACAAAATCCAGCATCTTCTGCTGCAACCGCTACAGCATTACTTCAATTGTTGAAATAAAGAGTAGCTAGTCTCTGTTGTGGTGCTTAGCAGTGAATAAACTTCTGACTCTGAGCAACTGGCGCAATAAGCAAAATAACCCTCACTTAATGGTGAAGGGCCTGAGTGAATAGCTTTCCTTCCTTTATTTTTCTATATACAGGAAGGAAGGTTATTTTTTTTAATTTAGATCAATTAAGCCATGATGACTTGGATTCAATGAAATGAAAGACAGCAAACTTTTTCAAAACTTAAGCTTAGGCCCTTATGTTTTGCAAAACCGTATTGTATTGCCACCATTAACGCGGTCGCGTAGTACTCAGCCAGGGAATATTCCAAATGAACTGATGGCAACCTATTATCAACAGCGTGCCGGGGCAGGATTTATGGTGACCGAAGGTACGCAAATCGAGCCACGTGGTCAAGGCTATGCTTGGACTCCCGGTATTTACAGCCCTGAACAGATTGCTGGATGGCGTAAAGTGACGGAAGCAGTGCATGCTAAAGGAGGCATTATTTTTGCACAACTTTGGCATGTTGGGCGTGTTTCACATACATCTTTGCAACCCGATCACGCATCACCGGTCGCGCCCTCGGCTATTAGGGCTGATAGTAATGTTAAAGTCTTTATTGAAACCGGGCCCAATGCAGGGGCCTTGGCTGATCCTTCAATGCCACGTGCTTTAAGCAATGCAGAAGTTAAAGAATTAGTGCAACTCTATGCTCAAGCAGCGCGTAATGCATTGGCTGCTGGTTTTGATGGGGTTGAAATTCATTGTGCAAATGGTTATTTGGTAAATCAATTTATCTCTGCACATAGTAACCACCGTGAAGATGAATATGGTGGATCACTAAACAATCGTTTGCGTTTTTTACGTGAAGTAGTACAGGCAGTTGCTGAGGTGGTTGGTGCAGATCGTTTAGGAGTGCGTTTTGCCCCGCTATTTGAAAGTACAGAGGAAGATCGTGTTTATATGGGGTTGGTTGAAGATGATCCACATGTGACTTATATTGAAGCCATAAAAATACTTGAAGAAGTTGGGATTGCCTATTTATCGATTGCAGAAGCTGATTGGGATCATGCACCAGAACTTCCTCATAATTTTCGTAAAGATGTCAGAGACACTTTCAGTGGTCGGATTATTTATGCAGGTCGATATACGGCAGAAAGAGGGACTCGAATTTTAAAGGCAGGGCTGGCCGATTTAATTGCATTTGGACGCCCATTTATTGCGAATCCAGATTTACCCGATCGCATCGCCAATGGCTGGCCATTGAATGCAGTAGATGCAAGCACTATGTATGGTGGGACGGAAAAAGGCTATATTGATTATCCAGCTTACGCAGATTAATATTGACTAAGTGAGTTATTTTGCCAACCTTTGTGGTTGGCAAAATAAGGACTTAGGATTGCTGTTGCCAGCATAAATTCTTATTAAAACAAATTCTTAAAAATTTTTAGCTGTGTAATGAGCCAACCTGCCAGTGGGAAAGAAATCAGTTGCGTTACTGGCACTAATACTATGACTTCAATCAACACCATCATCGGGAAACTTTGATGCTGAGTAATTGGCTTTAATAAAGTGAGTACCAGTAATAGTGTGGGATATAAGCCTAAATATCCGACTAAAATACGAGTCATGAGGGCTTTAGGAGAAGAATTCATTGTGCGCTATACTCATGGATTGTAAATTAATCTAATAGCAACACATTAATAACTAATCATTGGGCTGCTGTCATTAATTATGTAATTGATATTTAATCTAAATTTTATCAATCTTCACTTTTTAATAGAAATTTAGTTGCTCTCAGAGCTTGATGTAATGGTGTTTTATCTTTTTGCAACTTACTCAGTAATGCTGCACCTAACCACATTTGGTAAAGTACTTGTGCCAACGTCGAGGCCTCAGTATTTGCTTGAATAGACTGATCCTGTTTTCCCAAATCAATTAAACCAGCAATACGTTGGATTACATCATCCACGCCAGCGGACATAATGGAACGCATATCTTCAGATAGATCGGCAACTTCTGCGGCAAGTTTCACAATTAAACAGCTATTCGCCCAACCACAGTGTGTTTCAGGATCTTCTATCCATAAATTAAAATACTCAATCAGCTTTTGATAAGGGGATTTATCGCTACGCCATACATCATTTAAACGGACTTGGTAATTATCCACATAATGCTGTACCAATTCACATCCGAAAGCTTCCTTGGATTGGAAATAATGATAAAACGAGCCTTTGGGGATCTCACAGCTCTGTAAAATTTCCTGTAATCCTACGCCAGTAAAACCTTTATGCAAAATCAGGTCTGAACTGGTGTTAAGAATGTGTAAGCGCTTCGCTTCAGACTTTTTAATAGGAGTAGGCTTCATATTAATTATTTACTCTATTGTAAAAAAAATAGACCAGTCGTATTGTTTTTTATTATAACTCATCTACAATGGATGTAAAGAAATTTTAATCATAATTTTTGATTATGAAGAGAAATACTTTTAAATAAAACATGGAGTTATATGTGTGAAAACAGTTATTAATCAACGCATCGTTTTAGCTAAACGGCCAGTGGGTGAGCCAAAACACAGCGATTTTCGTATTGAGCAAGTTGAGCTCAATGAACTTAAACAAGGCGAGATATTGTTAAAAACCATTTACTTGTCACTCGATCCTTATATGCGTGGTCGCATGAGTGATGCTCCCTCATATGCAGCACCGGTTGAAATTGGCGAAGTGATGGTCGGTGGAACAGTCAGTCAAGTGATGGCCTCTAAAAACCCAAAATTCAAAGAAGGCGAGTGGGTTCTTTCTGGAAATGGTTGGCAGGGCTACGCAATTTCTGATGGGACTGCATGTCAAAGCTTAGGTATGCAACCCGAACATCCATCTTGGGCATTGGGTATTTTGGGGATGCCTGGCTTTACTGCTTATATGGGGTTGTTGGACATTGGTCAGCCTAAAGCCGGTGAAACTTTAGTCGTTGCAGCTGCAACGGGACCTGTTGGTGCTACAGTTGGACAAATTGGCAAACTTAAAGGTTGTCGCGTGGTTGGCGTCGCAGGTGGGGCTGAAAAATGCCATTATGCAGTACAAGAACTCGGCTTCGATGCTTGTATCAATTATCATGATGAAAATTTTGCAGAACAATTACAACAAGCAGTTCCCAACGGTATTGATATTTATTATGAGAATGTAGGGGGTAAAGTGTTTGATGCGGTATGGCCATTGCTTAACTCTGCGGCACGTGTACCGGTGTGTGGTGTGGTTTCGCAGTATAACGCTACCGAGCAAGCACAAGGGCCAGACCGTTTACCTGGCTTTATTTCCACTCTTTTAAGAAAGCGTATTCGCATGCAAGGCTTTATTATTTTTGATGATTATGGCAATCAGTATCCGGAATTCAATCAGCAAATGTCTGAATGGTTGAAAGACAGAAAAATCAAATATAAAGAGCATATGGTGCAAGGTTTAGATAACACGATCAATGCTTTCAATGGTATGTTAAAAGGCAAAAACTTTGGCAAAGTGGTTGTAAAAATTTAAAAAAATAGGAATATTATGATTACACTACATCATTTAGATCAATCACGTTCTTTTCGCATTTTGTGGTTACTTGAAGAAATCAAGCAGCCCTATGAGCTGAAAAGCTATTATCGTGACTCAAGCACGCATTTGGCCCCTGAATCTTTAAAAAACATCCATCCTTTAGGGAAATCTCCAGTATTGGAATGGGATGGCAAAGTTATTGCAGAGTCAGGCGCAATCGTTGAGTTATTAATTCAGAAACTTGCGCCGCATTTAGCACCAGATATGGATGAACCTACCTATGTCGATTATCTACAGTGGATTCATTTCTCAGAAAGCTCTGCCATGCTGCCATTTTTATTAAAAACGTTTAATGCGATTGAAACCAAGCAGGGTACGAAGTTGGTATTTCTAGAAAATTATACTCAAGTTGAGTTCGATAAAGTATTCGGCCATTTAAATGAATATTTAAAAGATAAAGAATTTCTAGTGGCAGACCGTTTAACCGGTGCTGACTTTATGATGGGCTTTGGACTACATGCTTTAGTTTATCATATGGGACAAGGTGAAAATTATCCCCATATCCAACGTTATGTAGCAGGTTTAAGCCAACTACCTAGCTGGCAAGCCGCAGTACAAATTGAACAAAATGGTGTGAAAAGTCAAAAATAGCAAGATTGATTTTTTAAAGGCAATTTAGAAAAAGAATCGTGATTGTCAAGTACATCTAGTTATAAAATAAGCTGACACTTATTTAAATTAAACGCCTAATGAATTTCATCGGGCGTTCTCTATTTTAAAGATAAGGAATTACCATTATTTAAGACAAGTTTCGCCTATTCTTCCCATCAAATTCCTATCAAAAGAGTTTGAATATCACGACGGTTACGTTGAAAGATATAATCAACTTCTGAAAGAAAGAAACGTGACTAACGCACAGCAAGATTAAATTATTCCTCGGGGTATTAAACAAGTAAACTACATCATTTTACTAACATAAACGCATATACGTAAAAATCACGCCCCGTTTAACTGGCAATAGTTTTTGAACCCTTGTATAAAAGTTTAAACGAATCTAGCAAGTCTTTATTTAATGTTAATACTCATCCAGTATTGAGGTTTTTTATCTTTTCTTGCCTGTGATCTAGGTTGTAATACTCTAATTTCATACTCACCTGAAGCAGGTAAAATATAAATACCATTATCATCAAGCTTTGGAGAATATTCTCCAAGATTGATGGAGTCTTTTAATTGATTACCCCATAAGTAAGTTTCAACATTTCCTCCAGTCAACCTCACTTTTAACTTTTGCCCTTTTTTAGCATAAAATTTGTAGGAATCATACTTGTATCCATCTATCCTTCCGTAATAATTTGCAGAGTAAGCTTTTTTAGCAAACTTAACTACAACAGTCTTTCGTATATCATTGTTATCATTTGCAAGTGCGGCAGGGCTAAGCATAGTTAAAGTTAGGGTCATAAAAGCACCAGCTAGTAATTTCGTATTCGCTATTTTCATAAGGTTACCTTAATTCTTGTATCGCCCCTGACATAGTAACATAAGTAATAAGTAACCATGAATCATGGAACAGAACTGTGAATAGTCATAACATAGAGTTGCACTTCAAATGTTAATTTAAGACTTGCGAAATCAATGGTTAATTAATTGGTCACTAAGGAATAGCCAATCTATATATAAACTTTATTTAACAAATACTTATAAAAATATATGATGCGTATCATACGCATCATATATAAAGCGTTCTATTTTGATATAATTGATCCAATCAACCCCTTATTAGGTTTCATTTAAATTCCATGAGTCTTACTGATATTAAAGTTCGCCAAGCTCATTGCAAGGAAAAAACCTGTTTTTTATCCGATGAAGATGGGCTTAGCCTGAAGATTGAGCCGAGTGGAAGAAAATCTTGGTGCTATCGCTATACAGATCCACAAACTAAAAAACGTCGACGCATTCAGTTAGGTCTTTATCCTGATTTATCGCTGAAAAAGGCACGACAAGTCAGAGATGACTTTAAAGACAATAATTTCTGTTTTGAACATGATACTGCCTCTAATCTTATCACCTTTGGTAAGGTCGGGGAGGAGTGGTTACAGTTCAAACTGAAGAATGCCTTCAACGATCTACCCCGCTGTGGTGTACTACAGTTAGCAGAAAGATGCTTACAGCAAGATATTTATCCAGACCTTCAGGATTTACCTTTTCAAAACATCAAGCGCTATGACCTGGTTTCAGTAATCAAAAAAATAGAGGGACGCCAAGTAAAAGAACCTGTCAAAAAAGCTTGTAGTTATTTGAACCAAATTTATGACTACGCTGTAGCGATGGGTTATTGTGAGTTCAACATCGCTCATGGTTTAAATAAAATCACCATTAACAGCAAAATCAAGAAAAATTATCCGTATTTGAAAGCGGAGGAAATATCTGATTTTAAGAATAAATTACAAAAATTGGATGCCCATCCCATTATTAAAAAAGCACTGATGTTCAAATTACATACTGGCGTGAGAGGGGCCGAATTGTTATTGGCTGAGCCTCATCATTTTGATTTAAATGAAAAAATCTGGAAAATACCTGCCTTGCATATTAAACAGTTTCGACGAAAAGTCATATTAGGCCATGAGATTCCAGATTTTTTAGTTCCACTTTCAAATCAGGCTTTAGAGATTTTGAAAGACGTCATGCAGTGGTCATACGGTGAAAAATACCTTTTTGCTAGCCCTCGCAAACACAATCAACCGATTCATTTTAATACTCTAAATATGGCCATACGTAAGATGGGGTATGGCAAACATCAACTATCTTCTCATGGATTACGTTCTACTTTTAGTACCATTTTGAATGACTCAGGTTTGTTCCAAGATAATTGGATTGAGGCACAACTTTCACATATTGATAAGAACCGTACCCGTGCCAGCTATAATCACGCTGACTATTTAGCTCAACGGACTGAAATGATGCAGTGGTGGGGTGATTATTTAAGTACTAGTAAGTGAAAATCGTACTTTTATACATAAACTTAAAACATGATGGGGTGTCAAATGGATAGTAAACAATATACTTACCGTGTTAAATGGTCAGCTGAAGATAATGGGTATGTTGGGTTGTGTGCTGAGTTTCCATCATTGTCTTAGCATGATGCGGATCAGTCTAAAGCATTCTCAGGAATAGAGGAGCTCGTTGCTGATGTTGTCGCTGATATGATTAGCAATAATGAAAAAGTTCCTACACCACTCTCCGGAAAAATATAGTAGGCAATTTATTGTCCTTGTTCTCAGTGGTTCAACAAAAACTAGCCCTCGAAGCTGCAGAACGTAGTGTGGGCATGAATCGTTTAGTATCAGTAAAAAGAGCTATGTAATTTTAGTCTTTACTAAGGTCTAGTAGGAGTGAGTGATAAAGCAGGAACAAGAATTTATGCTTCATATACTCTGTAAATCGTATGAATTTGAATTAATAGGTATTTTAAAAGAAAGTTTTCTTTGATTTAGTGTTTTTATATAAAAAAAATAATTTTTAAAAATAACTTAGGCTAATTGATAAACACTATCTGGAAAGATTAAAAGAAAATATTTTTTAATTTCTGCTAATTCATTTAAGGCAGGTTCTCTTTCTAGCAGTTGAAATGTCCAAATAAGTACAGCCTGATGATTATCATAGCAAGTATTTACTCCAAGAAAATTAGCCAATCCATAACTTCTATTGATGTTCATTTCTTTAATTAATTGATTTCCTAAGTCACGAGCTTGCTGGCTGATTAATAACTCATTTGGTAACACGGCGGTCATCTCCACAAAAAAATCTAATGCAGGTTCAATCCTTATATTTAAAAAGTTATAATTTAATTGAAATGGATAAAATATACTTTCTATAAGTTGTAATAACCTGCTGTAGGTTAATTTTAGCAAAGTATTACTCAGGCAACAACTTCAAATAACCCACAGCAAGTTATTTTTTGTAAATTAATTTAAATATGATTACTTGTAAGTTATCTAGCCTCATGGGCGATAGAAAAATTTTAAAATTAAGTGAAGTGGTGCATGCGACAGGAATTAATCGTAATACGCTGACAAGTATGTATTATGACCGTGCTATACGTATCGAATTGCCAGTCGCTGATAAGTTATGTAAATACTTTAACTGTACGATGAATGATTTGTTTGAGTTTAAGGAAGAAGTTGAAGAAAAAGATTAACCAATACTTCTTTTGATAAGTTTTCTCTACAGGTCTAATACTGAACTTTATAAAATTTCATCGAAAACAGAGATTTACTTTATTATTTATATAAAAGAATCAATCGAATGATAGAGGTTTTTTTCTTATAACTTAATCAAGAAGAGGGCTAATGACCCACAATAGCGGTAACTATTGTGGGTTTGTTCCATGTAATGCAAATTGCAGTACAAGGAATTTAAAATGACTTCACTGCTGATCTTACGTTGCCTTGTACTTATTGCAAGATTTTTAGTCTTTTTACATGATTTTTCATTTCACCATTTAAATTTCTTCTTTTTATCATTTTGATAATTTTAAGTACCCGATCTTGACGTCATAGTGTTTGAGATCGAACGTTCGATAGATGTCCGCAATCCATCGAATAGCTGAATCTCATTTGAGGTTCGCAGAGAGTCCAATATATTTTAGCTCAAGGACTCTATGATTGCTTTGGGATTTCTAATTCTAAATGGCTTTGTTGCACAAAGATTTAAAAGTTAAGACTTCTCATATCTACTCAAATTTAAGTGACAACTCGGGTATGTGGTCTGCCTAAGTCCGTAAATTTATTTAATACTGCCATACGTGCATGAATCTCATTGACTTGGCTTTGAAAATTTCTCGCACTGAGTTTATCCCCCAATAATTTGATGCAATGCATCTTGGTTTCAACCAAACTTCGCCGATGATAGCCTGACCATTTCTTCCAAATAGTTCTTCCTAAACGTTTAACTGTTAGAAGCAACTCATTGCGTTCTAGCGAGCCCATCTTTTTATCTTTCCATGGCTTCGCATTTTTTCTTGGTGGAATCACTGCATGTGCTTGCTGATCCGCAATGACCTGTCGGCACTGTTTGGTATCATAAGCTCCATTGGTATAGACGGAGTCAACTCTCTCATCTTGTGGAATCTGATCGAGTAAATCACCAAGTACCTGTGAATCACTCACATTGTTGGTTGTGAGCTGAACAGCGCGTATTTGTAAGGTTTTAGCATCTATACCAATATGTAGTTTACGCCATTGGCGACGATATTCAGGCTGATGTTTTTTACGCTTCCATTCACCCTCACTTAAGAATTTCAGACCTGTAGATTCAACGATTAGATACAGTCCATCACAACTTTTTTGATAGCTAATCACAATATCAATATGCTGTTGTCGTCTACAAATTGTAGTGTAGTCTGGCGCTATCCAATTTAACCCACAAAGATGGATGAGACTTTGAACAAAGCCTGTGACCATGCGTAAAGACAATCGAAAGAGAGATTTAATCATTAGGCAGCATTGGATAGCTGCGTCGGAGTAAGTTTGATTTCGTCCTTGTTTGCCTTTTGATGGGGCATACCATTGCGTAGCAGGATCAAACCAAATGGCAATATTTCCACGATTAATGAGAGCCCGGTTATATGAAGACCAATTGGTTGTGCGATAAATTTTAGGTGTCGACTTATTCATTTGAAAATTATATTGTGGAATAAGCCTTTAGAGATAGGTTTGTGCAACAAAGCCATTAAAAAATAAATGCAGACGTCTGTATTTATTTTTTAATTAATTCTAGACAAACAGTCTAATTAAATAGAGAGGAAGTTCTATGTACAAAGGTATTGTAATTACTAAAGATGAAGCAGGTTACACATCAAAAATTACTGAGATTGCATCAAAGCCTTTACAAGAAGGAGAGGTTAGAGTCGAAGTCAAATATTCAACACTCAATTATAAAGATGCTTTAGCCATTACTGGGCGTTCACCAGTGGTGCGTAGTTTTCCTTTGACCCCAGGCATCGACTTTTCGGGTGTTGTGATTGAATCAAAACATCCAGCATGGAAAGAAAGAGATGAAGTTCTACTAAATGGTTGGGGAGTGGGTGAAAAGTATTTTGGAGGGCTAGCCGAGCAAGTCACTGTTTCTGGTGATTGGCTCATACAAAAACCTTCTGCTTTTTCTTTTAAAGATACGATGGTTATTGGTACAGCAGGTTATACCGCAATGTTGTGTGTCATGGCTTTACAAAAACATGGTATTAAACCAAGTGATGGAAAAATTTTAGTGACAGGTGCAAATGGTGGAGTAGGTAGTATTTCCATTATTATT
This sequence comes from Acinetobacter sp. 1130196, assembly GCF_000588095.1. Classification (NCBI taxonomy): domain Bacteria; kingdom Pseudomonadati; phylum Pseudomonadota; class Gammaproteobacteria; order Moraxellales; family Moraxellaceae; genus Acinetobacter; species Acinetobacter sp. 1130196. Next base: position 39,480 of record NZ_JFWX01000033.1, read on the forward strand.
TTGAATCATCTTGGTTATGAGATTACAGCTTCAACTGGTCGACCTCAAGAGTCAGAATATTTAACCTATCTAGGTGCGAGTGAAATTATTGATCGTATTGAATTATCTTCCTCAGGAAAGCCATTAAACAAAGAAGTTTGGGCTGGCGTGATTGATACTGTTGGAAGCCATACTTTAGCCAATGCATGTGCTAGTACAAAATATCGTGGTGCAGTTGCTGCGTGTGGTTTGGCAGGCGGAATGGATTTTCCAGCAACAGTTGCTCCATTTATTCTAAGAGGGATCACCTTATATGGAATTGATAGCGTGATGGCACCAATCGAATTAAGAAAAGAAGCATGGGAACGTTTGGCTACAGAATTAGATCAAACAAAATTAGAAACAGTAACGACTGAAATTCAGTTAACAGATGCTTTAAATATTTCCAATGAAATTTTAGATGGAAAAATTCGAGGTAGAGTTGTTGTACAGATATAGTTCAACAAAATGAGTTGTGGGACTGTTCTAAATTTTGTGTAAGTACTTAATTTTCATTTATCCTACTGAGGATAATAAAAAGAGGTACTTCACATGGATGAAGCTACAATCAAAAGTATGGCAGCTGAATTAGCTAAAGGTTTAAAAACTCCTGAAGATTTAAACCAAATGACAGCCATATTCAAAAAGTTCATGATCGAAACCGCTCTGAATACTGAGCTTTCTGAACATTTAGGCTATGAAAAGCATCAACCTAAGAATGGATCTAATGCACGTAATGGTTTTAGCTCCAAAACAGTTCTAACACAAGGTGGGCAGCTTGCTTTAGATATCCCTCGTGATCGTGACGGCTCTTTTGAACCACAGATTATTAAGAAGCATCAAACACGCATTACTAGCATGGATGATCAAATTCTTTCGCTATATGCGAAAGGAATGACAAATAGAGAAATTGTTGCTTTTTTTAAAGAAATGTACGATGTCGATGTATCTGCCTCCCTTATTAGTAAGGTGACGGATGCTGTCATTAAACAAGTGACAGAATGGCAAAATAGAACACTCGATAGTCTTTATCCTGTTGTCTATTTAGATTGCATTGTTGTTAAGGTTCGTCAGCATTCAACAGTAATCAATAAATCAGTTTATTTAGCATTAGGCATTAACCTAGATGGCCAAAAAGAACTTCTTGGCATGTGGTTTGCTCAAACAGAAGGTTCCAAATTCTGGCTGTCAGTCATGACAGAGCTTAAAAATCGAGGAGTGCAAGATATTCTTGTAGCCTGCCTTGCGAAGCAGCGCTTCTCAGGACTAAAAGGCTTTCCTGATGCGCTAGCCTCTGTCTACCCTCATACTGATATCCAGCTGTGTATCGTGCATGTTGTACGCAATAGCCTGAGATTTGTGAGCTGGAAGGACTACAAAGCTGTAACAGCAGGATTGAAGGCGATCTATCAGGCAAGTACAGAGGAAAATGCTTTAAAGTCCCTAGATATCTTCTGCGATCAATGAAATCACCAGTATCCAAAAATTGGAGAATCTTGGCGGGCAAATTGGGAAAATATCCGAACGATCCTTAGCTATCCTGCTGAAATACGTCATGCGATTTATACAACAAATGCAATTGAATCATTGAATAGCGTGATCCGCCATTCAACTAAAAAGAGAAAGATCTTCTGTTCTGATGATTCAGTGAAAAAGGTCATTTATTTAGCAACTTCAAATGCTGCTAAAAAATGGACCATGCCAATTCAAAATTGGCGTTTAGCAATGAATTGGTTTACGATTCAGTTCGATGATCGATTAAAAGATCATTTATAAAAAAATGGGACTTACACAAAATAATTTACAGGCTCGTAGAAACATGAAAATACATTCTTTTGGTGAACACAATAACATTACTTTATCTAATAATTGTATTGAAGTTCGAGGTGCACGTGAGCATAACCTTAAGGATGTAGATGTTTCTATCCCAAGAAATGCACTTGTTGTTTTCTCAGGTGTATCGGGTTCAGGAAAATCATCACTTGCTTTTGGAACTATTTTTGCTGAAGCACAAAGAAGATATTTCGAATCTGTTGCACCTTATGCAAGACGCTTAATAGATCAGGTCGGAGTACCAGATGTTGATGCTATTGATGGTCTACCACCAGCAGTAGCATTGCAACAACAACGTGGTGCAAGTAATACCCGTTCTTCTGTTGGAAGTGTAACAACTTTATCAAGTCTCGTGCGAATGATTTATTCGCGTGCTGGTGCATATCCTGCCGATCAGCCAATGTTATATGCCGAGGACTTTTCACCGAACACTCCTCAAGGCGCTTGTCCTACCTGTCATGGTTTAGGTCACATTTATGAAGTTACAGAATCGATAATGGTTCCTGACCCAACACTGAGTATTCGTGAGAAAGCTATCGCATCATGGCCACCTGCTTGGCACGGGCAAAACTTACGCGATATCCTAGTAACCCTAGGGTATGATGTTGATCGACCATGGAAAGATTTACCGCAATCGGATAGAGACTGGATTTTATTTACTGAAGAAACCCCAACAGTTCCTGTCTATGCTGGTTTAAGCCCCGCTGAGACTCAATCTGCACTTAAACGTAAACTAGAACCCAGCTATATGGGCACTTTCACTGGTGCTCGTCGCTATGTCCTTCATACTTTTGCTAATACCCAAAGTACGTCGATGAAAAAACGTGTTTCACGTTTTATGGAAGGAAAAATATGCCCTTCCTGTCATGGTAAACGCCTTAAACCAGAAGCCTTATCTATTACCTTTGCTGGAATAGATATTGGTGAGTTTATGCAACTTTCTTTGGATAAGTTAACTTGCCTGCTTGAGCCCATTGTTCTTGGCAATTTCGAAGCTCATGATGCTGGAGAAAAGACTAATAATAAAGTAACCCAACTTGATAGATCTGAACGAGCAACAACAGGTAGAGCAGTGCATTCTGTATCTCCAGATGTAAGACGTACGTCAGCACTTTCAGATGAAAAGAAAATTGCTGCCCAGCGTTTAGCAAATGGTGTGGTGGGGCGTTTAAATCAATTACGCCAGTTAGGTCTTGGTTATCTAACATTAGATAGAGCCACACCGACTCTTTCAGCGGGAGAGTTACAACGTTTGCGTTTAGCAACACAATTAAGTTCTATGCTATTTGGTGTAGTTTATGTACTGGATGAACCGTCTGCTGGATTACATCCTTCAGATAGTCAGTCATTATATGATTCTCTCGATAAATTAAGAGACGCTGGAAACTCCGTATTTGTTGTAGAGCATGATTTAGAGCTCATGCGTCGTGCTCAATGGTTAGTGGATGTTGGACCAGATGCAGGAGAGCAAGGTGGTAATATTTTATATAGTGGAGTACCTCAGGGTTTAAGTGAGATTTCAGCTTCACGTACTGCAAGTTATTTATTTAATAAAATCCCAGTTACTCAAAGTTATGGACGTACACCCTCTGGTTGGCTTGAACTTAACAATATTTACCGACATAACCTGCATAATATTGATGCTCGTATACCTCTTGGTGTACTTACAGCAGTTACAGGTATTTCAGGTTCGGGTAAATCTAGTCTCGTTTCTCAAGCTTTACCCGAGTTAGTACTTTCATATTTAGGCAATGAATCTGAAACTAAAAACAATAATGAAAATAATCCTTTAAATGAAGGAATGTTGGTTACCGAGGTTACACAGGGTTCTCTGGCTGGTGATGTGGAGGCTATACAGCGTCTGGTACAGGTTGATCAAAAACCAATTGGTCGTACTCCACGTTCTAATCTGGCAACTTATACGGGTTTATTTGATCATGTTAGAAAGTTATTTGCTGGGACTCCTGAAGCTCACCAAGCTCATTATGATGCTGGACGTTTTTCGTTTAATGTGGCTAAAGGGCGATGTGAAACTTGTGAAGGTGAAGGCTTTGTCAGTGTAGAATTATTGTTTATGCCAAGTGTATATGCCCCTTGTCCGACATGTCATGGTGCTCGATATAATGATGACACTCTGAAAATTCGCTGGAATGGACGTAATATTGCTGAAATATTAGGAATGACCGTCAATGAAGCACGTGATTTTTTTGATGGAGAGGTCTCGATTGCTCGTTCACTACAATTATTAAAGGAAATTGGCCTTGGTTATTTACGTTTAGGGCAACCAGCGACTGAACTATCTGGTGGAGAAGCGCAACGTATTAAATTGGCGACCGAGCTGCAACGCAATCAGCGTGGAAATACACTGTATATACTTGATGAGCCAACTACAGGTTTGCATCCATCAGATGTAGATCGATTGTTAGTTCAATTGCAGCGATTAGTCGATGCGGGTAATACCGTGGTTATGATTGAGCATGATATGCGTGCCGTTGCACAAGCAGATTGGGTGATTGATGTGGGACCAGGTGCTGGAAATGCTGGTGGGAATATTGTTGTGGCAGGGACACCAAAACAAATAACAGAAAATCAAGATAGCCGTACTGCTCCATATTTAGTTAATGAGTTAGTGAGTCGTGATACTAAACGTTGATATTGCGAGTGGGTAGAATAAAACATTAAATTAAAAGCCTGTAAAATCAATCAGATATTTTTTGTTTTAGGTGGTGTGTGAGCATGAAATCTAAAAGTTTTTTCAACTAAGGGCTTTGTTGCACAAACCTATCTGTAACGGCTTTTTCAGCGATATAATTTTTAAATGAAGAAGCCTACACACAAAATCTACCGCACAACCAATTGGCCCGCATATAACCGAGCACTCATGAGTCGCGGAAATATTGCCATTTGGTTTGATCCTGCTACGCAATGGTATGCTCCATCAAAAGGCAAACAAGGGCGAAATCAAACCTACTCCGACGCAGCTATCCAATGCTGGTTAATGATTAAATCCTTATTCCGTCTATCTTTACATATGGTCACTGGCTTTGTCCAAAGTCTGATTAAAATTTGTGTATTAAATTGGACAGCACCAGATTACACCACGCTTTGTAGAAGACAAAAGCATATTGATATTGCAATTAGCTACCAAAAAAGTAGAGATGGTCTGCATCTACTCGTGGACTCTACTGGCTTGAAATTTCTAGGTGGAGGGGAATGGAAATGCAAGAAACATGGATCTGAATATCGTCGCCAATCGCGTAAGCTCCATATTGCTATAGAAGCTGAAACCCTTCAAATACGTACAGTACAACTCACGACAAATAATGTCAGCGATTCACAAGTGCTCGAAGATTTACTTTCTCAAGTTCCCTTGGATGAACGAATTGATTCAGTTTATACAGATGGTGCTTATGACACAAAGCACTGCCGACAAGTCATTTTAAATCGTGATGCACATGCGGTCATTCCACCCAGGAAGAATACAAAGCCTCGGAAAGATTAGCAAGTCAGGTCTATAGAGCGAAATGAGTTATTGAAAACAGTCAAACTGCTAGGAAGGTCACTTTGGAAAAAGTGGTCTGGTTATCACCGTCGAAGTTTGGTGGAAACCAAGATGCATTGCATCAAATTATTAGGCGATAAATTAACAGCAAGGAGTTTTCCTAGTCAGGTGAATGAGATTCATGCACGCGTAGCCCTTTTGAACAAATTCACAGAATTGGGGCGCCCTCACACCCAAGTTGTCACTTGAATTTGGCTCAATTAGGATCGCTTCTATCTTTCAAACCTTTATGCAACAAAGCCCTATAAAAATATGACATAAACTGATATTAAGCTTATTTTACATCTTATAGTAAAAAGTGTAGCAACTTGCTACACAGTCATATAACGTCTTTTCCAAAGATTTCATTCAATCGTTTTCTATTTTCTTTTACAAAATTTGGATTATTTTTTAATTTATATTTCATTTCTTTCTTAAATTCACTCATTGAACTGCCAGCTACAGCAAAATCCATTTGGAACATAATATCATTAACTATCACATTTGCTTGAGATTCAGTTAAGCACCCTTCTGTCTTAAACCACTTACTAAACTGTTTATAATTTGGGTCGTTTGCATAGATGTACCAAGACCTTACAGTCATATCGAACTTCGCACCTAATTCTTTAACAAGCGCGTTATCATCAAAATTGACATCTAAATAGATTTGAGTCTTATCATTAGTATTAGATACAACAACTTCAGTGGCATGCCTATTAAGAATTTTAAATCGAACTCCGACAATAGGTCGACCTTTCTTGATGGTATCGTACTCTAATTGAAGACTAGTCCTTTCATTAATTTCTTCAATAATCTTGTCTAAAACGTATCGTCTAAAATCAACCCAACGATCGTATTTTTTCTCCCCAATATCAATTAATGCTTTGATATTCTCAAGTGAAAGTTCAACCTCATAAGAATCTTGATTAGCATACTTAAATTCATTTTTGATAAAGTATGAATACAAACTCATACTGGTTACAGAGTCCAAAGCAAATAAAT
>NZ_JFWX01000034.1:0-45247 GCF_000588095.1 Acinetobacter sp. 1130196
GCTGAGTTCTCCCCAATCCATTCAAATTTAAGACACAACTTGGGTGCGAGGTCTACCTAATTCCGTAAATCTATTCAGAACTGCCACACGCGCATGAATTTCATTGACCTGACTTTGAAAATGTCTTGCCGTCAGCCTATCACCTAATAATTTGATGCAATGCATCTTGGTTTCCACCAAACTACGACGGTGATAACCCGACCATTTTTTCCATAGGGTTCTGCCTAAATGTTTAACCGTTTGAAGTAACTCATTTCGTTCTATTGAACTTATTTTAGAATCTTTCCAGGGCTTGGCATTCTTTCTGGGTGGAATTACTGCATGTGCTTGACGATCTGAAATCACTTTTCTGCAGCACTTCGTGTCGTACGCGCCATCGGTATAGACAGAATCTATTCGCTCATCTAGTGGAATTTGATCCAGTAAATCACCTAGTACTTGTGAATCACTGACATTATTTGTAGTAAGCTGAACGGCACGTATTTGCAGTGTTTCAGCATCTATACCAATATGCAGTTTACGCCATTGCCGACGGTATTCAGGCTGATGTTTTTTACGCTTCCATTCGCCTTCACCTAAAAACTTTAAACCCGTAGAGTCGACAAGTAGGTGTAACCCATCATGACTTTTCTGATAGCTTATCGCAATATCAATATGCTTTTGTCGTCTACAAAGGGTGGAGTAATCGGGTGCTGTCCAATTCAAGCCACAGAGTTTAATCAGGCTTTGAACAAAGCCAGTAACCATACGTAAAGAAAGACGGAATAGAGATTTGATCATTAAACAGCATTGAATCGCTGTATCGGAATAAGTTTGATTTCGTCCTTGCTTGCCTTGTGGTTGTGCATACCATTGCGTCTTAGGATCAAACCAGATTGAAATATTTCCTCGCTTGATTAAAGCTTGGTTATACGAGGACCAATTGGTTGTACGATAGATTTTAGGTGTAGGCTTCTTCATCTGGAAATTATATTACTGAAGAAGCCTTCAAGAATAGCTTTGTGCAACAAAGCCCCTTATTATCAATTTCCAATTCCAAAAGTTATATATTTAAAAAAACCACTCTATGAGTAATTTAATTTCTCAGACTATGAATACTAACACAACAACTAACTTTAAATATCTTCCCTACTTAATTTTCTAATGAAGTTAATAAATATTTTATTATAAGTTAGCTTAAAAACAACATTATAAATAAAAAGCTAAGCCCCGATTAGCGTGACTTAGCTTTTAAAAATAATTCTAATTAAGAAATTACTTATTTGATGTCTGCAAATTCAGAAACAGGTTTGTTCACTTCAACTTTTGTGCCACCAAATTTTTCACTCACGAATTTTTGTACTTTAGGTAAGTGGTAAAGTTCACCAAGTTTCGTATAGATTGGGTCATTTTTGTTTGCTTCAGCTACACCCAATAAATTGACATAAAGTTTAGTAGACTGATCAATTGGCTCACGGAAGATAGAATCTTTCATTACATTGAGGCCACCTTCAAGTGCCAATGTATTACCAAGCACAATTGCATCTACATCGTTTTTAACACGAACCGCTGTAGTCATTTGAATTGGTTTTAATTGTAAATTTTTAGGGTTTTCAGCAATGTCGTTCGTAGTCCCTTTTACAGGATCAAAGTTTGGTTTAAGTTTAATCAGTTTAGCAGATTGTAATAATATTAATGCACGAGCTTCGTTAGCAGTATCGTTTGGAATTGCAATGGTCGCGCCTTGTGGGAATTCATCAACAGTTTTAATTTTATCTGCATAAATACCCATTGGTTCCAAGTAAGTTGTTGCAACAGCAGCAACTTTAGCTTGATTTGAAGCATTGTATGCTGCCAAATAGTTGAACGACTGGAACGCATTTACATCTTGTTCACCATTTGCAACAGATGTATTGAGCACAACATAGTCAGTCAAATTGGTAACTTGAAGTTTAATACCCGCTTCTTTAGTCTCAGGAAGCGTTGCAACATATTTCCATACATCCGTATCTGAACCTGTTGAAACCAGTTTAATTGTTCGAACAGACTCAGTTTTGTCTTTGGTTGTTGCAGTATTTTCAGTTTGTGCAGGTTGTTTATTACATGCAGTCAGTGTTAGTACAGATGCGCTGAACAATACACTAAATAATTTTTTCATAGGTACATCCTAAAATAGGAAACGCCTACCCTACAAAAGAGTGAGACATTCCCAACCATTGGGTCGAAATGCAATATTTGGCCAGAAATAATTTCCAGATATAGGGTTTAGAAGCCTGAATTCAGCACTATTCATTCCTTGAACTTGCTCGCTAAACAATAGAATTATGTTTTGAAACAGCCTCTAAATATGGGATCATCATATATCAACAAGTGAATATTCTACAAATAACTTGTTCAATTCTGATATATAGTCATGCTCACAGCAACATATTGAAAACATAAACATTTTTCAAATACAACATACATATTTGATTTATATGAAATTTTTAGGATTTATTAGCAATATTTAAGCTAAATAGAGTTGTAATTTTTATTTTAGGCATAAAAAAAGCCCCTGCTATTAACAGGGGCTTTTCGAATTTGGCGGAAGCGGTGAGATTCGAACTCACGGAGGACTCACACCCTCGTCGGTTTTCAAGACCGGTGCATTAAACCGCTCTGCCACGCTTCCATGTGCGTAAGAATACAAAGCTTATTCATTTTATTCAAGAAAAATATCATCGCTTTGTGTTCAAGTGCATATTGTTTCATCAATTTTACAGTTGAGCGGCTAATTCTGCTCCTTCTTTGATCGCACGCTTCGCATCTAGCTCTGCTGCAAGCTTTGCACCACCAATAATATGGTAGTTCGCTATAGTCGACTCACCTTCTTTTGGCATCAAGTCTTTTACAGACTCTTGACCTGCACACACCACAACAGTGTCTACACGTAAAAGCTGGTCTTGACCGTTATGTTCAATCCACAGCCCTTCATCGGTAACTGCTTTATATTGCACGCCGCGCAGCATACGTACGCCATGCTTTTTAAGCTGGGCGCGATGTACCCAACCCGAGGTCTTACCAAGACCAATACCGAGTGGTGTTGTTTTACGTTGCAGTAAATAAATTTCGCGTATCGCTGGTTCAACTATAGGAGGTTGCATCCCTCCTTCAGAAATGTAGTTCGGATCTGGGTCTACACCCCACTCGCGCTGCCACTCGGCTAAAGGTTGAGGCTGTGGTTGATGTGGTGGTTTAAGTAAAAATTCTGATACGTCAAAACCAATACCACCAGCTCCAATCACTGCGACTTTTTGTCCTACTTCTGCACCCTGTAAAACTTGAGCATAGGAAAGAACTTGTGGTGAATTACTTCCTTCAATTTTTAAAGCACGTGGTATTACACCCGTTGCCACAATAATTTCGTCAAAACCTTCACGCTCAAGTTGTTCACGATTTACACGAGTGTTTAAACGTACATCTACACCTGTTTTTTGAAGCTGTACTTTAAAGTAGCGAATTGTCTCGTGAAATTCCTCTTTACCTGGTACAACCTTGGCAAAGTTGAACTGACCACCTACATCTGTATTGGCTTCGAACAAGGTCACAGCATGACCACGGCTTGCAGCAACAGTGGCAGCAGACATCCCTGCCACACCACCACCAACAACTGCTATACGCTTAGGCTGTTTAGTTTTTAAATAAACCAGTTCTGTTTCATGGCCTGCACGAGGGTTCACTAAACAAGACACACGTTTATTTTTAAATGCATGATCTAAACATGCTTGGTTACAGGCAATACACGTATTAATTTCATCAACACGGTTGGTCGCAGTTTTATTTACCCAAAAAGCATCGGCCAATAATGGGCGTGCCATTTGAATCATGTCTGCCTTGCCTTTTGCCAAAATTTCTTCGGCAGTTTCAGGCATATTAATACGGTTAGATGCAATTACCGGAATTGAAATATGCTGTTTTACATGAGCCGTGTAATCGACAAACGCTGCACGAGGTACAGACGTTACAATAGTTGGCACACGTGCTTCATGCCAACCAATACCCGTATTTAATAAAGTGACACCCGCCTTTTCTAAAGCTTTAGCAACAGTGACTACTTCTTGCATGGTGTTACCGTCATGCACAAGGTCGAGTAGCGATAAACGGAAACAGATAATAAATTTTTCACCAACTTTTGCGCGGATCGCTTTAACAATTTCAACCGGAAAACGCATACGGTTTTCAATTTCACCGCCCCAACGGTCAGTACGCTGGTTTACATGGCGACTTAAAAACTGGTTAATCAGATATCCTTCCGACCCCATAATTTCAACGCCGTCGTAGCCTGCTTTTTTGGCAATATCAGCGCACTGTGCATAGTCTTCAATGGTGCTGAGAATATTTTTTTCAGAAAGTTGACGTGGCTTAAATGGTGAAATTGGTGACTTTATAGCACTTGAAGACACTACAAACGGTTGGTAACCATATCTGCCCGCATGTAAAATTTGCATTAAGATTTTTGAGCCATGCTTATGGACAGCATGAGTCACTAAACGGTGCTGCGGAATGTCAAATAAGCTATTCATCGTTCCGCCAGCTGGAGCCAACCAGCCTTGACGGTTTGGAGAAATACCTCCCGTCACGATCAGACCAACCCCACCTTTTGCACGCTCTTCAAAATAAGCTGCAAGTTTTGGGTAATTATAAAAACGATCTTCAAGTCCCGTATGCATGGAACCCATCACCACACGATTTTTAATAGTGGTAAAGCCTAAATGTAATGGTTTTAATAAATTGGCGTAACTTGTCATGCTGCGTCCCAATAATTTTTTGCAACTTGTTGCATAGTACTTTAATACTTTTTTAAAATGTTAGGATGACCACACATATTTTTTTACGTGTTGAAATTGTCAATTATTCGAGCTTGTGTCCCTTCATCTAATTTTTTATGGGTAATTGAAACGTTGAATCTTTTTCCCATTTAAATAAAGAGAAAAATAGCATCACAACAGCAATTACAGTTCCTATAGGGAACATATTAAGCATTAAGATAGATATCACAATTGAACCGATACGGCTGCTTGTAGTTCCAGTCTTAACACTTCTAGCGCATAAGAACTGTGTAGCGATTGCTGCAATAAGCCCTAAAATACTACCAATAAAGTATTTGGGCGTATGCACAAATATATTGTAAATCGCATAGATAAGATCTGAAATTACAATAAACCCCGTAATACGATGCAATGTCGATAAAATTTGATTGTGATGAATCAACATATTTTGTTTTTTTCCTTTTTAGCATTTCGTCTAAATTGTCATACTTATCGTAAAACTTTATATTTTTCCAATATTAATCTATTTTTCAAATTAAAAAAAAAGAATTCCTTTCCTAACAGAAAAAAAATCGATTTGAAAAGTGATATAGTACTGAGCGAATAAATTCTCTTGGTCACCGAAGTATTAGGGTGCCTATTTCGAAATAGTTAGGACTAGCAATGACTGATAATGCAACGATCTTGCAGCATGTACCAGTAGGCAAAAAAGTTGGGATTGCCTTCTCCGGAGGCTTAGACACTTCAGCTGCTTTATTGTGGATGAAACAAAAAGGCGCTGAGCCTTATGCATACACTGCAAACTTAGGCCAGCCAGATGAAGATGACTACGATGCAATTCCAAAGAAAGCAGAACAATACGGCGCTGTAAAAGCTCGCTTAATTGACTGCCGCTTACAATTGGCACTTGAAGGTATTGCTGCAATTCAGTGTGGTGCATTCCATATCAGTACAGGTGGTGTTCCTTATTTCAATACGACTCCACTCGGTCGTGCAGTAACAGGTACTATGCTCGTTACTGCTATGAAAGAAGATGACGTAAACATCTGGGGTGACGGTTCAACTTATAAAGGTAACGATATTGAACGTTTCTATCGTTATGGTTTGTTAACTAACCCAAATCTTAAAATTTATAAGCCTTGGTTAGATCAAAACTTTATTGATGAGCTTGGTGGCCGTGCAGAAATGTCACAGTTCCTCATCGACAACGGTTTTGACTACAAAATGTCAAAAGAAAAAGCGTACTCAACTGACTCAAACATGTTGGGCGCAACTCACGAAGCAAAAGATCTTGAATACCTAAATGCAGGTATCAAAATCGTTGATCCAATTATGGGCGTTGCTTTCTGGAAAGAAGAAGTTGAAATTAAACCTGAAGAAGTAACTGTACGTTTTGAAGAAGGTGTTCCTGTTGCGTTAAATGGTCAAACTTTTAACAATCCAGTTGAGCTTATTCTTGAAGCAAACCGTATTGGTGGTCGTCATGGTTTAGGTATGTCTGACCAAATCGAAAACCGTATTATCGAAGCGAAATCTCGCGGTATTTATGAAGCACCGGGTATGGCTCTTCTTCATATTGCTTACGAGCGTTTGGTTACTGGTATTCATAACGAAGATACGATCGAACAATACCGCATTAATGGTTTACGTTTAGGTCGTTTACTTTATCAAGGTCGTTGGTTCGACTCTCAAGCGCTTATGCTTCGTGAAACTGCACAGCGTTGGGTTGCTAAAGCGATTACTGGTGAAGTGACCCTTGAACTTCGTCGTGGTAATGACTACACCATCATGAACACTGAATCTCCAAACTTAACGTATGAAGCTGAACGTTTAACAATGGAAAAAGGCGATTCAATGTTTACGCCAATGGATCGTATTGGTCAGTTGACTATGCGTAACCTCGACATTACCGATACACGTGCAAAACTTGGTATCTATACAGATGCTGGTTTGCTTTCAATCGGTCAAGGTTCTGCGATTCCTCAATTAGACAATAAGAAAAAATAATTTTCTTATAACGTCAAAAAAGCCACCTCTATAGGTGGCTTTTTTAAGTCTAATTTCAAGCTAAGCAATTTCTGCAACTTGTAGAGGCTGATAATAAATTTGATTACGGCCAAGCTGCTTTGCTCTATATAAAGCCTGATCTGCGGCATGAATCAATTTATCTTGTCCCATCTTTAATCCACCTGTATATACGGTAAATCCTAAACTGATCGTGACATACTTTGACACTAACGAAGCAGCATGAGGAATGGCTTGCCGTTCAATTGCTTTATAAATATTTGCAGCCACTGCATATGCACCCTGTGCCGGTGTTTCAGGTAAAAGTACAACGAACTCTTCACCACCATAACGCGCAACAAAATCGACATGACGAATCGAGTTTTTAATTGCTGCCGCAATACTAGAGATGACTTTATCCCCCATCTGATGTCCATAAAAATCGTTATAGTTTTTAAAAAAATCGATATCAATAAATAAAACAGCTAACGGACGTTTCTCTTGATTTGCACGGTAATAGAAGAAGTCAAACATTTCGTCAAAGGTACGACGGTTTGAAATTTGAGTAAGCGCATCTTGCTGACTTAAATGCAGAAGTTCAGATGCTTCAATCCGTAAAATCTGCTCATTAATTTCAGCAAGTTGGTTATTTAAAAAAAGACTTCGCTCTCTTGAGATGAGCATAGTGCTAATTGAGAAACCTAAAATACAAGTGCCGAACAAGGCCCGACCGAGGGCAATATAATCACAATTTACATTCAATAAATTAAGAAAAACAAAAACCAATATTGCTGCTGATAAGCCAACGTACAGCATATGTAATGGTTTGATGCCACTTAGAATAAAACCAAGCATATATAAAAATGAAAGAAGCAACATCGACTGATTTTTAAGTGCCATATTTTCGACACTGAGCAACAACATGGCACTTGTAATAATTGAGAAGAAAACAATGCCACAGGCAGCGAAATAAAAGTGATTAGAGAGTTTTTTAAATTTGGCAAAAATCCAAAATAATAAGAGTGCAAGTGCAATATTCATTGCACTCAACAAACAATGAATAAAGTCTAAAGTAATATATGTTTCACCAATTACCAAGTAGTCAGTTGGAAGGGCCAGTAAAATAAAAATTAAATAAGTAAGTACTCCACTTGCTAGAAACTTAGAGATGTTTTGCCGAGTACGATCAAGGTTTAAACACCAGAATTTTTTTTCTAGCTGCTTTGGTAAAGGCATATTGGCGTAACGATGGGTATGTAGTGTGACCAAATACTCGATTTCTTCTTTCGATTTGAGTAATTGATGGACATTTCCCCTATTCGCCACTAGTCGATTCCTACATATTTCGCGTTAACAAAATATAACATTATTTTTTAAAGCTCCCTGCGCTTTATTTTGCCATTTGTCCGTAATTCTCGTTACCATTTTCACACTTTATCGATTATCATTTGTTTTATTTCGAAGTTTGAACTGCCTTGAACTCTATTACCCTGCTCCAGCCAGATGATTGGCATGCACATTTACGTGATGGTTTAGCATTAAAACGTACTGTTCCAGATTTGGCTAAACAATTCGCCCGCGCGATCTGTATGCCTAACCTTGTACCGCCAGTAAAAACAGTAGAAGAAGCTTTAGCTTATCGCGAGCGCATTCTTGCTCATGTTCCGGAAGGCAATAATTTTGACCCTCGTATGGTGCTTTATTTTACTGACCACACTTCACCAGATGAAGTGCGTAAAATTAAAGAATCAGAACATGTCAATGCGATTAAGCTTTATCCTGCTGGTGCGACCACAAACTCTGACAATGGTGTGAGTGATATTCGCAAAGTTTATGCAGTTATTGAGCAATTAGAAGAGCACCAAGTTCCGTTATTACTTCATGGTGAAGTGACTCACAATCATGTAGATATTTTTGATCGTGAAAAACGCTTCCTAGATGAGGTATTATCACCTTTATTGAAACAGTTCCCTAAACTTAAGGTTGTGCTTGAGCACATCACGACTAGTGATGCAGCACACTTTGTTTTAGAACAAGACCGTAATGTGGCGGCAACAATCACTCCACAACATTTATTATTTAACCGTAATGATATGTTGGTCGGTGGTATTAAACCGCATTTCTACTGTTTACCAATTTTAAAACGTCAAACGCATCAAACAACTTTACTTGAAGTTGCAACAAGCGGTAATCCTAAGTTTTTCTTAGGTACAGACAGCGCACCTCATGCACAAAATGCAAAAGAGAATGCTTGTGGCTGTGCAGGCTGTTATAGTGCACCAAACGCAATTGAGCTTTATGCACAAGCGTTTGATCAAGTCGGTAAATTAGAGCGCCTAGAAGGTTTTGCTAGCCATTTTGGTGCAGACTTCTACGGTCTACCACGTAATACTTCTACCATTACTTTGGTTAAAGAAGATAATCTCGTTCCCGAATCTTTTGATTATTTAGATAATCAAAAAATCATCCCGCTGCATGCCGGGAAAACGCTGCAATGGAGAAAAGTGTGACACAAGAAAATTCTGTCCCGGTCATTGGCCAACGTTTTCGTGGCTTCTTACCTGTTGTTGTCGATGTTGAAACGGCAGGGTTTAATGCCCAGACAGATGCATTGCTAGAAATCGCGTGCATTCCAATTGTGTATGATGCTCAGGGACAATTTGTCCCTGGTCCTGCATTTCATGCACATATTAACCCTTTTGAAGGGGCTAACCTCGATCGTCGTTCGCTCGACTTTATTGGTATTGATCCATTCAACCCAATGCGTATTGCAATGGCTGAAGATGAGCGAACCGCTTTACGTCGTATTTTTAAATCGGTCAATGAAGTTCGTAAACAGCAACATTGTACTCATGCAGTACTCGTAGGCCATAACGCGCATTTTGACCTTGGCTTTTTACAAGCAGCGATTGCTCGCTCAGGTACAAAAAACCAAAACCCGTTCCATAGTTTTTCAGTCATGGATACAGTTACTTTAAGTGCAGTAATGTTTGGACAAACAGTGCTTGCAAAAGCATGTATTCAAGCTGGAATTGAGTTCGATGGTAAAGAAGCACACTCTGCTTTATACGATACCCAGAAGACTGCTGAACTGTTTTGCTATATTTTGAACAAACTGTCACCTTACCTCCTTGACAGTTTGGTGG
This sequence comes from Acinetobacter sp. 1130196, assembly GCF_000588095.1. Lineage (NCBI taxonomy): Bacteria > Pseudomonadati > Pseudomonadota > Gammaproteobacteria > Moraxellales > Moraxellaceae > Acinetobacter > Acinetobacter sp. 1130196. Next base: position 9,938 of record NZ_JFWX01000034.1, read on the forward strand.
CGGCTTCTTAAGATACCGCCATCCTCAACGTCCCTATCGTCTAGAGGCCTAGGACATCGCCCTTTCACGGCGGTAACCGGGGTTCGAATCCCCGTAGGGACGCCATATTCTTTCTACAAAGAATCATCGCTTCAAATTATTTTATCTCACTTCAAATTTTATCCATGAGATAAGTTCCGTATTTTCAAAATCAAGACTTCAACTTTACTTCATTAATATGTTGTGCAGGTTGCATAGTTGGCTCATCTCTCTCAATAATTATTGCATCAGCAATTAACTTTGTTTTTGTTAAATCTGGTTCTATTGGGACTGGAGCTAATGAACTTGATGCAATATTAAAATCACGATGTATTTGTGCCAGTTCTGGTGTTCGTTTATAGCGTATAACTTTAAAACCGGCAGGCCTCAGACATGACTAAAGTTACCTTCGAAGCCGATATTTTAAGGAACCAACATCCGCTTGACCGTGGCCAAACACGCTATGCAGGTCAGAAGTCTTTTATTAGTTCACCAGACACTTATTTGTGGGAAACGGGTAAAGACAACAACCGACTTTACAATGACAACAATATGGCTCAATTAAGAGTTGAACACGAGCTTGGAAATGACTGGAAGCTCAATGCTGGTGTGCAATATTTAAATGGCAAGTTACATGGCTATGCAGTAGAAGCAAATGGAATTCAAAATGATGGGGAAACGCTAAGTCGAAATTACAACTACCGTGAACTAAAGTGGCAAGATACCGATGCTCAAATTAACCTAACAGGTAAATTCCAGTTTTTGGGTTTAGCAAACACCTTAGTGACTGGGCTTGAATATGAAAACTATGATTATAAGTCATACATTATTCGCTCAAGTGGAGATGTCGGTAGCTACCCTATTAATATCTACAACCCTGTTTTAGGGCAGCCTCTGCCTGAGCTTTATCGTGTAACTACACATGACCGTGAAAACTTAAAAACCACTGCCCTTTTTTTACAAGACCAAGTCGATTTAAATGAGCGTTTAAGCGCGCTACTAGGCTTACGTTTTGAACATTATGAGCATGACTATAAGAACCTATTACCGAATACCGCAAATTGGAATACCAGTCATAATGCATTTATTCCACGTTTAGGTTTAGTCTATAAAGCCAGTGACGATCTTTCCATCTACAGTAATGCTGCAAAATCTTTTAAGCCAAACACTGGTGCTAGCCGTAATGGAGACGGGTTTGATCCTGAAGAAGGCTTAGCTTACGAGTTAGGCTTTAAATGGCAAGCACTTGATAATATGTTATCAATTGATTCCGCTATTTTTTATGCCAACAAAGAAAATGTCTTAACCCTAGATCCTGTTGATTCAGTCTATAAAGTAGCAGCAGGTGAAGTTCGTAGCCGTGGTATAGAGTTAAATATTGCAGGGCAAATTACGCCTGCTTGGAAAATTATTGGCGGCTATGTCTATACAGATGCAGAAGTAACTAAAGACAATAGCTTGCAAAAAGGGACGGCTCTAGCCAACATTCCAAAAAATAGTTTTAATCTTTTAAATATTTATGAATTTCAGAATGGGCCTTTACAAGGGTTGGGCTTAGGTATCAATCAAAAATATATTGATAAACGTGCAGGTCAAACAGCCATTAGTACCTACACCATGAAAGGCTATGCAGTTACTGACCTCGTGTCTTATTATCAGGCAACGCCAAAATTACGCCTTAACTTAGACGTGAAGAATATTTTTGACAGAGTTTATGATGAAAGTGCTTTTAATTTATATGCCTATCCTGGTGAATCACGTACTGTTCAATTAGGTATAAGCTATACGTTCTAAATTAAAAGAACCAAACATCAGCCTTTTACCGCGTAAGATCTCACTAGGGATATTAGTCATTAAAAAAGCCACTGTCTAAAAATACGGTGGCCTTTATTTCCTCATATAAAATATTATAAATTTATGATTTATAAATATTTTATTATACTTAAGCTATGTTCTACCCTATACTAAAAATAGATCAAAACTATAATTTGAACATGACATGCAAATTCGATTATTTCATTTACAAAATTCACGCTCTCAACGCATTATTTGGTTTTTAGAAGAATTAGGGCTCAACTATGATCTCATCACTAAATATCATTCGGACGAAGACAAAAATAATAACTCACCGCATCAACTATCAAAATTTCCAACTCTCGAAATTATTGAACAAGAGCAAACTTCAATTTTGGCTGAAACCTCAGCAATTCTAGATTATTTCTCTCATTTACACCCACAACTGAGCCAGAACAATTTACTAAGCCAACAACTTCAAAACTTTTATTATTGGAAGAATTATTGTGAGGCGACATTCATTCCAGATCTGGTACTCAAGCAAATCTTTCACCAAATTGCAGAACGCACGCCTTTTCTGGTCCGTTTCGTTCCTAAGCTTTTAAAATATGGATTTGATCAAGGCTATCTCAATCAATCATTACAAAGACACATGAGCATGATTGATAAACATTTAGAACGTCACTTATGGTTCGCGGGAGATCAGTTTACTACTGCTGATATTTTGATGTGGTTTCCATTATTGGCTTGCTCACCAAATTACAGCCACTTTAAACATATACAGCGTTATCTTGCCCAGATAGAAAACAGCCCCGCCTTTAAAAATGCTCTAATTAAAGGTCAATGGTCTGCTTCTACTTTTCAAACTTACTGGGCTATTGCTTGGTAATTTATTTATGCAGATTTACGCGAATTCACGCGTCCTTGAACAACAGCCTTAATATTGCCCTTGGCATAATTTAAAAACACAATTAAAGGTGACAGTTTAGGATTTGGCTTTTTACCTTGTCCAATAGCTTTAAATTGTGCTGCGTACCAAATGATTTCCATAATCGCCATCTTATCGACAAAAGGCAAACCTGTTTTAATTGGTTTTACGGCATAGCGAACGTCTTGGCCTGCAATTAAACGATCAGTTAAATCCGTTTCGACTGCAAGTGGACGAGCAATGCCAATAAAGTCACATGCACCACTTGCCAGAGCAGCATTCATACCTTCGACTGTACGGAAGCCACCTGTCACCATAAGTTTACATTTTACATGCTGACGGATTTTTTCAGCAAAGTCTAAGAAGTATGCTTCACGTGCAATGGTACTTGCCTTACGTTTATCAGCTTTGACGCCAGCCATTGCTGGTGCTTCGTAAGTTCCACCTGAAATTTCAATTAAGTCAATTCCGGCTTCATCAACGGCTTTAAATACTGAAATCACATCTTCTTCGCTAATACCACCGCGCTGGAAGTCAGCCGAGTTAAGCTTAACTGAAATAATAAAATTCTCTGAGGTTGCTTCACGTACAGCCTTATAAACTTCTAGTAAAAAGCGAGTACGGTTTTCAACTGAACCACCCCATTGGTCTGTACGCTTATTGGTTAATGGTGATAAAAACTGGCTAATTAAATAGCCATGTGCACCATGTAACTGCACCCCTTCAAAACCTGCTTTCTCACAAATGCGGGCAGCTGTTGCAAAGCGTTTAATAATATCTAGAATTTCTTCATGTGTAAGCGCACGTGGCGTACCAAACATAGTCGCTAAAGCTGGGCTAAAAGGAACTGCCGAAGGTGCAACTGTTTCTTTATTTAAGCCTTTAGGGCACTGACGGCCTGGATGAGACAATTGAATGAGCTGTACCATTCCATATTGTTTACCAACCGCTGCCCATTCTTTTAAACGCTCTAGGTCACGCTCGGTTTCAATCACCACCACGCCTGGTTCGTTTTTAGCCTCTACATTGACCATAACATTTCCAGTAATCGCACAGCCCAAACCACCTTTGGCCCATGCACCATACAAACCTAAATGTAAATCATTTGGCTGCCCCTCATAGTTTGCAAGTGCCTCACTCATTGCACCTTTAATAATTCGGTTTTTAAATGTGGTATTTCGAATTGTGATTGGTTGTGCAATCTGGCTCATGGTTAACCTCTTTTAATACTTTAGAGTAATTACTCTAATTTAGATGAGTTATAGGTCATGTCAAGGGAAAATCGATAACTGACAATAGCACATGTCAAATTTAAAAAGTATAGAGAAATGCAACTTTTTGCATAAAAAATTTAAATAATATTTATTATTATAAAACATAGACTTATTTAAATAAATTAAAGACTCGCCGTAATTAATTGCTTGGTATATTCAGTTTTAGGGTCATTAAATAACTGTTCAGTCAGCTGATATTCAACAACTTTTGCATGCCGTAATACCATCACTTTATGACACAGTGCTTTAACCACATTTAAATCATGACTAATAAAAATATAGCTTAGGTGCTCAGTTTGTTGTAAACGTCGCAATAATTGAATCATGGCTTTTTGAGTCGTTCGATCTAAGGCGGACGTTGGCTCATCTAAAATTAAAAGTTTAGGTTGAACCACTAAAGCTCGTGCTAGAGCAACGCGTTGACGTTGTCCACCCGAAAGCTCGTGCGGATAGCGGTGTTGAAAGTCTTTAGCCAACTCAACTTTTACTAAAGCAGATTTAACTTGCTGTTTGATCTCGTGATCGGCTACAGCTTTCACTTTTAAGCCTTCAGCAATAATCTGCCCTACCGTCATACGCGGGTTTAAACTACCAAATGGGTCTTGGAAAACAATTTGTAAGTCTGACCTAATCTTACGCAAAGCTTTTTGTTCTAAGTAGTTTATGTCTTGCCCTAAAAAGATAATTTGCCCCTCACTTTTAATTAATCGAACCAGAGCCAAAGCCAATGAGGTTTTACCCGAACCACTCTCCCCCACAACGCCTAATGCTTCGCCTTGGGCAAGCTCAAAGCTTACATTTTCAATAGCAGTGGTATAACCCTGAATACGGTTAAAGAAACCACGTCGAATTGGATATTTAACATTGAGTTGTTGAACAGATAAAATGTTATGACTGATTGAAGGCTGCTCAGCAAAACCAAGATCATGATCTAACAGTTGCTGAGTATAAATTGACGCAGGATTTTTAAAGATTTGCTGAAGCTGACCTTGCTCTACAACTTGTCCTTCGTGTAATACAATCAGCTCATTGGCATAACGGCGTACCAAATTTAAATCATGGCTAATCAAAATTAGCGCCATGCCATATTTACTTTGCAAAGACCTCAGTAACTCTAAAATTTGCGTCTGTAAAATCACATCAAGCGCGGTAGTTGGTTCATCTGCAATTAAAATTTTAGGTTGAAGCGCTAGCGCAGCCGCAATCATCACCCGCTGTTTTTGTCCACCTGAAAGCTCATGTGGATAACGTTTTAAAATGTACTCTGGATTAGCAATTCCTACGTCTTTTAATAATTGAATTACCTGCTGCTGAGCTTTTGCCTTTGACCAACCTTGTAAAATGAAATGTTCACCGACAATTTTTTCAACACGATGCAATGGGTTTAAAGCCGTAGAAGGCTCCTGAAAAATCATGGCAATTTGGCGGCCACGTATATGTGTTTTTGTCTTTTCATCTGTTTCTAAAATATTTTTTGAATCAATAATAATACGACCAGATGTTTTTAATTTTTCTGGTAATAATCCCATCATTGCCAAACAGCTTATTGTCTTACCTGAACCACTTTCCCCTACAATTGCAAGCGTATCTCCAGCTTGCAAATTTAAATTGAGACCCTCCAATAAAAGCTGATCTTGTGTAGAGATTGAAAGGTTTTCTATATTTAGCAATGTAGCATCTACATTTAAGTTATTTTCTTGGGTCAAATGCATCGCGTGCCGCCTCCCCAATATAAATTAATAATGACAACACAAAAGCCAAGCTAAAAAAGCCCGATAAAGCCAACCACGGTGCATCTAAGTTATTTTTACCTTGCAACAACAACTCACCTAAAGAGGCAGCATCTGGCGGTAAACCATAGCCCAAGAAATCGAGTGCGGTTAAAGCAATAATATTAGTAGTCAAAATAAAAGGTAATTGCGACAGGCTAGAACTTATGGCATTTGGCAAAATGTGCTTAAAGATAATTGCTCTATCAGTTACACCTAAAGCCTGAGCCGCACGCACATAGTCAAGTTGACGCGCTTTTAAAAATTCGGCACGGACAATTCCTACCAGTACAGTCCAGCTAAAGAACAGCATAATAAAAAATAGCCAATATACATTTGGGGTAAACATGCTGACTAAAATCATGACCATAAAGAGCATGGGTAAACCATTCCAGACTTCTACCAGTCGTTGCCCCAACAAATCAACCCAGCCACCATAGTAACCTTGTATAGCACCCACAAAAATACCAAGTAGTGCTGCACAAGCTGTTAAAGCCAAGCCGAAAAGTAATGAGACTCTAAGCCCATAGAGAATACGTGCAAGCACGTCTCGCCCTTGGTCATCTGTCCCTAACCAGTTCTGCTTAGAAGGTGGCGATGGCACAGGTACAGCCAAGTCTAAATTAGGAGTCTGGTAAGAAAATCTTATAAGGGGCCAAATTGCCCATCCGTTATGATTGATAAGCTCTTGTACAGCGGGGTCTTTATAATCTGCTTCTGTTTCAAACACGCCACCAAAAGTAGTTTCGGGATATGATTTAAAAACAGGCAAATAATAAGCGTCCTCATATTTCACCAACAATGGTTTATCGTTAGCAATGAACTCAGCAGCTAAAGACATCGCCAAAATGAGGCTAAACAAAACAAAGCTTGCCCAACCTAATTTATGTTGCCTAAACTTTTGCAGCCGTGACTGCACAATTAAAGACATTATTTGCCTCCTTGTGCGTCAAAGTGAATACGCGGATCAATCCATTGATACAGCACATCGCAAATAAGTCGTAAAAGTAGACTAAACAGCGTGAAGAAAAACAATACGCCGAAAATAACCGGATAGTCTCGTTGAACAATCGCTTCAAAACCTAATAATCCCACACCATCTAGGTGAAAAATAATTTCAATGAAAAGGTTTCCGACAAAGAAAATACCTGCCAAAGTCTCCGGCAATCCGGCGAGTACCACTAAAATGGCATTGCGAAATACATGTTTATATAAAACTTGCTGGCTATTTAGGCCTTTTGCGTAAGCTGCCAAGACATAAGGTTTATTGAGTTCTTCTAAAAATGAATACTTAGTTAAATAAGTTAGGCTCGCAAAACCACCTAAGACCATCGTAATAAGTGGCAAAGTCATATGCCATAAATAGTCCGTAATTTTTCCAAAAAAACTCAATTGATGAAAGTTATCTGATACCAGGCTTTGCAATGGAAACCAGTGAAAATATGACCCACCCGCAAAAAAAACAATAAGCAGTATGCCAAAGACAAAGCTGGGTACCGCATAACCCACCACTAGCAATAAAGAAGTGGAACGATCAAACCAAGAACCTTGTTGTTTCGCTTTTTTAATTCCAAGTGGAATTGAAATAAGATAAATCAGCAAAGTGCTCCATAGCCCAATCGAGATCGACACAGGCATTTTTTCCCAAAGCAACTCAACTACTGGTTTATCTTTAAAAAAGCTTTGTCCAAAGTCTAAAGTCAAATAGCCCTTTAACATCAGTAAAAAACGTTCTACTGGAGGATGGTCAAAACCGTATTGTGCTTTAATTTGCTCTACCATTTCGGGGCTTAATCCTTTAGCACCCTGATAGTACATTTCAGTACCTAATATCCGCCCTGCTCCTACGCCACTTTCTACCTCATGGATTGCTTGTTCTACAGGTCCACCCGGTGCAATTTGCACGACCACAAAGTTGATCAATAAAATAATGAACAACGTTGGAATCATTAAAAGAAGTCGCTTAAGAATATATGAACCCATATAACAGGATTTCCTTTAGATACGTGCTTTTATTGTTGATGTAAATATTGGGCAATTTTTTTGGCTTGGTTTGGATTACTCCACCAATACTCTATACCAGCCGAGAGCACAGGTTTCACTTTAGGTTGCTGATACATATTCCAGTACGCATACCAATAATCCCCTTTCCCATAAGTCGGGATCTGGTAATATCCTGCGCGAAGCAATCGGTCAAGAACATGAGTATAAGTGATTTGCTGATCACGGTCTTTGGCAGTCACCAGTTTTGAAATGACTTCATCAATAACCGGATTACGAATACCAGCGTAATTATAGTTACCATCTTGAACTGCTGCGGCACTTCCCCAGAACTGAGCCTGTTCATTGCCCGGATTTAAAGATTGCGGCAAATTCATCGTAGTCATGTCAAAGTCATAACGGCGTGTACGCTCTAAATATTGCGGCGCATCAACCTGCCGTAAATTAATATTAATTCCTAATTTTTTTAAATTTCTTACAAATGGCATCAGTGTTCTTTGTTTGCCATCTTGCTGAATGAGGAACTCAATTTTTACAGGCTGGCCTTCAGGAGTATATAACTGCCCTTCTTTGATTTTATAGCCTGCTTGAATGAGTAATTGTCTTGCGATTAATAAGTTTTGACGGTTAAAACCACTGGCATCCGAGACCGGATATTTCCAGTCTGTCAAAACAGCTTTTTGCATGACTGGAGAAAGCTTTGGCAAAAGAGGCTTTAATATAGTGAGCTCACTCTTTGAAGGACGTCCTGTTGCTGACAACTCACTATTTTCAAAATAACTTTGTAGTCTTAGATATTGTCCATAAAACAAAGCTTTATTTTGCCATTCAAAGTCATAGACATAGGTTAAGGCTTGTCTAAAGTGAATATCGTTTAAAGGTTTTTGTCGTGTGTTAAACACATAACTTTCAGTTGCAATCGGATTATGGTGTCTAAACTTATATAGCGTGATTAAACCTGATTTTACCGCTGGAAACTTGTAGTCAGTGACCCATTTTTTAGGATTAGTTTCTTCATGCAAGGTATATTGCCCAGATTTAAAACCTTCGAATGCAATATCCCAATTTCGGTAATAAACATATTTTAAATGGTCGAAGTTATAGCGCCCTTTATTAATAGGCAAATCTTTTGCCCAATAATTTGGGTTTCGTTTATAGCTAATACTACGTCCAGCATCAATCTTCTCAACCACATACGGCCCTGAACCTATAATCGGTTGCAAAGTAATACGAGTAAAGTCACGGTTCTGCCAGTCTGCTTTTGAGTAAATCGGTAAGCTCGCCACAACAAATGGCATTTTTGGATTATGGCTAGACTTAAAAGTGAATTTAACTTGATGAGGATTTATAACTTCTGTTTTTGCCAAGTCGGCAAGATACATTTGTAGGCCAAAATTAGATTTGGTTTGATAGATATCAAAGCTAAATTTTACATCCGTTGCTGTTAAAGGCTGTCCATTACTAAAGCGTGCTTTGGGATTTAAATAGAAGGTAATCGATTGCGTTCTTTCTGGATCATAGGAAACTCTCTCAGCTAAAAGTGGATATAAAACTCCAACTTCATCGAGTGACTGAGTCATTAAAGTATCAAAAAGATAATTTACTCCTTCTGTCGCGTTCCCCTTACCGTTCATGCTGTTTAAATTATCAAAAGTCCCTTGCGCAGCCCGACTCAATACTCCACCTTTTGGTGCATTCGGATTGGCATAAGGCATTGCAGCCATTGTTAAATATTTAGGCTTAGAGTGAATTGCGATATAAGGCGTGATTTGCTGTGCAGAGAATACAACTTGTGAAAAGACACTGAGCCCGACTAGCAGGCTCAGTTGAGGATATAACTTTTGCATAAAGTTCTAATTATTCTATAAATTAGGCACTTTAATAATATCGCCAATACGTAATTGAGTCGACGGTGTTAAGTTATTGAGTTCCGCCAGTAAAGTAGTTTCTAAACCATATTTACTTGCAAGACCAATTAAAGTATCACCACGTTTAACTTTGTATTCCACAACAGTTTTTGGAATTACAATATTTTGTCCGCGCTGTAAGTTTGCATTTGCTTTTAATGCATTCATTTCAGCAAGTTCACGAACTGAAATACCTGCACGGCTTGCAATCGTATGTAACGACTCGCCAGCTTTAACCGTATACTTTTCAGTATTTTTTCCGGCTGCAACAGGTTTAGCTGCTGATTTCGCCGTATCAACTTTTGCTGTTTCTACTGGTGGCACATCACCTGTTAATTTTAAACGTTGACCAACACGAACATTACTGTTACGAGATAAACCATTCAATGAGGCAAGGTAATCTAACTGCAAATGATAGCGGTTGGCGATATTCCCTAAGCTATCACCAGATTTGACCGTATAAGTCTCTGGCGTTTCTTCTTTGACATTTTTAGTAGAAGTCTTGCTTGGTGTTTCAACCTCACCTGTCAATTTTAAACGCTGACCAGCACGAACACCTGCTGTACGCGACAAACCATTTAAATCAGCCAAATAACTGGTTTGTAAGTTATATTTAGCTGCAATCGCATGCAAGCTATCGCCAGATTGAACAACATAGTGATCTGGAACACTTACACCAGCAGGTACTTTTAAGTTTTGACCAAGCTGTACATGGCTATTGGCTTTTAAGTTATTTAGTTCAGCAAGTTCAGCTAGGCTAATTTTAGACTTGATCGCGATACTTGATAATGTATCACCACGCTGCACTTTATAGCTTTCAGTTTTATACGACGGTCCTGCTGCAAGTTTTTCATATTTACCAGAAGCTTTATTATCATCAACTTCATCGACAGTAACTTCTTTTGCAGGTACATTGATTTTCTGACCAACCATTAAGTTACTACCAGCCGACAATCCTGGCGTTAGCTCTGCTAATTCTTGGTTAGATAATGCGTAACGATCTGCAATTAACTTCAAATATTCGCCGCGTTTAACTGTATAGCTTTTTGTTGCAATACGACGTGTACTTGCCTGAACTGCTTTAGGTTGTTCTGCTTTAGCAGAAGTACGGTTGCCTTTAGGCTCTTTTAAATGCAACTTTTGGCCAACAAATAGACCATCGCTTACCGATAAATCGTTGTATTCAGCAAGCTGTTTCACAGACAAATTAAATTGATTTGCCACTCCCGTTAAGCTGTCATTTGCTTGAACAACATATACATCAGGTTTAGCTGCCGATTTTGCAGTAGATTCAACCTCTTGCGGTTTAGCATCATACAAATACAGGCTAGTTCCTACAAATAATGTCTTTTCAGGATCAATCTGGTTCCACTTAGCGACATCGCGCCAGTTCACACCATTTTTCATCGCAATAATTGCTAATGTATCACCCGGTTGTACGGTATAGGTACTACGCTTACCTTTAGGCTGTACAACAACAACATCAGTATCCGTTTTAATGTAAGGCTTATCTTTATTACGCTGACCATCTTCAGAGTTCGCAACACTTGCATCTTCAGCTAAAGTTTTCGGGTAAGCAAAGCCTTTACTTAATTCTTTACCTTGCTGTTCAGCAACTGACAAACTCGTTTGAATCGCAGTTAGCTTAATTTTACCGTCATAAGGATCAACAATTTCGGTACCTTGCGGTGCAATTGCTTTTAGCTCGGCAACCACTTGGTCTTTTTCAGCTTGTGTAGCTTGCGGCTGTAAAGCTTGCTCAACTGTTTCTTTCTCACCTTCAGCACGAACTGCCGCTAAAATTTTCTCACGCTCAACTGCTGAAATTGGCGGTTCTGTTCTTACAGGTTTTACATTGGTCGCAGGTGTGACTGCAACTGGAATACGTGGTGCACTCGGTACATCAGCTGAGGCGGCAAAAGCAGCTAAAGCATCAGATCCACGAGGTGTAGAAGTTTTTACCGTTACAGAGCTACCGGTTGTTTTGGTAGGTGTAGTTGGTCTTACAGGCTGAACCTGTGTCGCCGGTGTAGTTTTAACAGTAACTGAAGTTGAGGTGGTTGTAGTTGGTTTAGATGGAGATGTGACATTTGCCCACCAACCTGAACTGCTACCACCAGCTTTCATGGCTTTTAATTTGTTATCAACTGACGGGCTTACATCAGCTGGAATTAAAATACGCATTGGGCTTGCAGGGTCTACTGTTTCACCACGATAGCCTGGGTTTAATGCATATAGCTCAGCACGGCTAAGACCAGTTACTGATGCAATTTCATTTAAAGACAATGGTGCAGATAACGTGACTTCACGGAAATGGGGTCTGTTTGCAATCGGCGGTAATGAAACCCCATAAGCACGCGGATTTTTAATAATTTGAGCAACTGCCAAGAAACGTGGAACATAGTTCATGGTTTCTTGTGGAAGTTTTAGTGACCAGTAGTCCGTTGGTAGACCTGCAGCCTGATTTCGGTTAATCGCTTGTTGAATACGCCCCGGACCAGCGTTATAAGCTGCTAAAGCCAACTCCCATGAACCAAACTGGTTATATAAGCTTCCTAAAAACTCATACGCAGCACGTGTAGATTCAACAACATCACGACGACCATCGTACATACCCGTTTGTTGTAAACCATAAATACGACCAGTACTTGGAATAAACTGCCATAAGCCTGCTGCTGCTGCACTACTTGTTGCAGCAGGGTCATATGAACTTTCAATCACGGGTAATAATGCAAGTTCGGTTGGAAGACCACGGCGTTCTGCTTCTTTCACAGTATGATATAAATAACGACTTGCGCGAGCACTTAAACGGTCAAGGTAGGGCTGACGTGAGATAAACCAACTACGCTGCGCTTCAATGCGTGGATCCCAATGATTGAGGTCCATTTTGAAGCCTACAGCCATACGCTTCCAGACGTCACCGTGTTTTAAAATAAGTAAACGGTCGCCTTCTACAGCACGCATATCCGTTGCTGAAAGTAAATCTTCTAACGAGTCCAGACTGCTTGCATCAAGATAGCCTGCTCCACTGACCTGTTTTGTTTTCGAGGTTTTTGCAGATTGCGGAGTCGAAGAACAGCCTGTTGTAATACCCAACGCAGCTAAAGCAGAGCTAAGTACTGTAATTTTGAATAATGATGCTGCAGATGGCTGCCACACAAATGTGGTTGGTTTATACATAAAAACTTCCAAACAACTCGCGTAATATTTCTTGGGGTCTGCCCACAAACCCTAGGTCTTCGATGCCATTGTAGTAAAGCATGCAAGATAGACAAGGCAATAATTTAATGTCATTTGCATGGAAATGTTACAAGAAATTAAAAAAAGCTTGCTTTGTAACGATGGAACCGAACTTTTTGCGTATACAATACACCATATTCAGTTCTTTTTCTTTCAGTTTAGGTTTCGATTTATGTCTCAAACAATCACACTGTATGTTGATGGTGCATGTCGTGGCAATCCCGGTTTAGGTGGTTGGGGTGCATATGTCATTACCGAACAGGGTGAACATAAATTATTTGGCGGCGACCCCGACACAACCAATAACCGTATGGAACTTACTGCGGCTATTGAAGGAATTTCTTTTTGCCCTCCTGATGCACAATTAATTGTCTGGACAGACTCAAATTATGTAAAGCAAGGCATTACAGAATGGATTCATGGCTGGAAAAAGAAAAATTGGAAAGATGTTAAAAATCCTGACCTATGGCAAAAACTTGATGCTGTTTGCGCAGGTAGAAATATTGAATGGAACTGGATTAAAGGTCATGCAGGACATCCTGGCAATGAAATGGCAGACCAACTTGCAAATTTAGGTGCAGATAAAACAGCTCAAGAAATCAAGCAACCACAGTCTGTGGCTGCACCGCAAGATATAAAAAAGCCTGAACAGGACTGGTTGCTAGATGATCCTTTCGGGTTTGATCTGGTTGAAACAAGCGAAGATGAAGATGTGGCTCTTGAACCATCACAAGAAGTTGAGATGAATACTTTAGACGAAGAAGTAAATGAGATTGAAGCTGTAGAGCAAGAAACAAAGCAACAAAGTAGCAATATTCATCCTCAAATTATTGTTACCGAAGCAAAGCTTAAATTACAAGGCCCTCGTCAGCTCATTCTCGATACTGAAACGACTGGTTTTTATTTCCAAGATGGCGACCGTATTATTGAAGTCGGCGCCATCGAAATGATTAACCGTAAGCTTACAGGCAGTTCGATTCATATTTATATTAACCCTGAAAAACCAGTGGGTGAGTCAGAAAACATTCACGGTATCAGTGATGATTTCTTAAAAGATAAACCTGTCTATGCGGACATTGCAGATACTTTATTTGAGTATCTAAAGGGTGCAGAAATTATCGCTCATAACGCAACCTTCGATATGAACTTCCTAGATATGGAGTTTAGACGTGTTGGGTTACCTGCTCTTTCAGAAGTTTGTGAAGTTACCGATACTTTAGCTTTAGCCAAAAATAAGCATCCTGGACAGAAAAACTCACTTGATGCCTTAGTTAGACGTTATGAAATTCCAGCGCGCGACCGTACCTTCCATGGTGCGTTACTCGATGCTGAAATTCTTTCTGATGTTTACTTGGCAATGACTGGTGGTCAAGTTTCCTTTGATATGGATGCGCTCTCTCAAAGCGAAAGTGATCAACAAAAAACAACCAAAGCTAGAATTCAAATTGATTTACCCGTTATTTACCCTTCAGATGAAGAGTTGAACATACATGAGACTTGGGTCAAAGAATTTGAGAAAAAACATGGAGAACCTTGCTTTTTTGCAAAATAAATTTTTGATTCTCTAATGTTTTTTTAGTTTCCCCTTTTGCAAGTTAAGTTATATTAGTCATATAGATTTTTAGCTCAAAATATTGAGCCATGACGAATATAACAATTGATTTTTTTTGCAAAGGGGAATTTTTATGTCTGAGCATAATTCGATCCAATTTGATCCAACAGCGTTACTTATTATCAAGAATGAAATTGATAACTCAATAAAACTGGTGGAAGGTGCTGTAAGTACATTAATTGAAGAGCAGGCTCTCCCTTTTGGTATTGATGATGCATTAGAACAATTTAAACAATGCACTCAAGTATTACGCCTCATTGATATCCCCTATTTAGCAAAAATCACTCAATATTCAACCGAGTTGATGCAAAAAATTATGGCTAAGCCCGAACACATCAACACCGATGAGGTTGTTGCTCTAAGTGAAGGCACGACTATGGTGAAACGCTATATTGAGTTTATTTGTTTACGTGAAGTTGAAGTCCCTCAGTTTCTTTTGGACACTCTAAACAATTTAGAAAAAGCCTTAAACAAGCCATTAACTTCATCTGGCCAGCAGATTGCTTCAAACCTTACAACAACTTCACTTGAGTTACCGTTACCCGAAGTGCTCATCAATGAAAAAACTCAATTTATCCATCAACTTTATAAATTATCTTTGCATCAGTTTTTAAATAAAACTGAAAGTGCTCGAGACTTTCAGGCATTCAAACTTGTTGGTAGCTATTTAATCAGTATGGCTCATGGTCAACCAAGCCAACAATATTGGCAATTAGTGAACTCCACCTTTAATCATATTGATGAACTTGTTTTAAATGATGCTCGCTTACGTGTATTGATTAATCTTGAAAATGCTATAGGCCTATTTTTAGCATCGCCAGAAAGCTTTGAAGCAAAATTAACTGCATTAGCAGATATCATCAGTATTGTAATTGGACAAGAAGATCACCTCGCAAAGCAAATTCGTGGGCAACTAAACATTGGTCATGAGTTTCTCACCGACACTCAACTTAAAGCACTGAGCCAACATTTGTATGGACCAGACTTTGATACCATGCAAACGGTCAGTCAATTAATCTTAAGCGAAATGAATAAAGTTCGTAATGATATTGAATATAACTACCAAAACATGTCGCCAGAAAAGGCTCAGCAACTTCAAAGCAGCCTTATGCAACTTGCTCATACTTTTAAATTACTTAACTTAAATGAAGCTGCTTCAGAGCTTTCCCAACAAGCCAGCAGTTTAAGTCAAATCAATATATTGAGTAATGAAAACTATGCTCAGCAGCTCATGAAGAGCATTTTATCTGCTATGAACGCTATTGGTATTTTAGTACGCAATTATTCATCCAACCGTCTACAAATTCGTGTGAACAACACTAATATTTCTTTAGATCGCTTAGATGAAGCACATGAAATGTTATTAAATGAGACAAAAAATTTAATCGATTTTGTATGCCAAAGTTTGACCTTATATGCCAACGATCAAACTCAAAATATTGAAGCGATTGCAGGCTCATTAAAAGAATTGGCTGGCGCGGCTGAATTTTTAGGAAGTACGGTTCAACAAAATGCTCTGCTTGAAACTGCTAAATTTGTACAGCAGCAAATCGAACAGAACCAACCTTTTAGTCACGACCAGATTCACTGTATTTTTAACGTATTAGCTGGACTAGATATGTTAGTTGACAATTTAAAAAATAAACAGCCTGTTCTACAATCCATGTTTGATGTAGCATTGCTAAGTAGTCAACAACTTCAAAAAAAGGCAGCTTAATGTCTGAATTATCACTTGCTTATATTTTTCATCACCAACAATTATTGGTTGACCAAAACTTCCAATTACCCAAAGTCGAAAAGTTAGCAAGTGATCTGCTTTTCACTCATGACGAACAGGTCATTGCACGTGACCTGCTGAGTGAAGAAGCTATACCGGAAGGTCTGCAACTCGTTCCAATTCGTCAACTTATTTCCAACTGGTCAAAAGAGCAATTTTTACAGGCAAGTCGTGCTGTACAGTTGCTCGAATGGCGACGTAATCACAAATTTTGTAGCCACTGTGGACACGCTACCGAAGTCCACTCAACCGAATATGCAATGGTATGCCCTGCTTGCGGTTATCATCAGTACCCTCGCGTAAACCCATGTATCATTACTATCATTACTAAAGGTGATGATGAAATCTTATTAGCAAAATCAATTCACAATAAAACCAACATGTATGGTTTGATTGCAGGTTTTGTCGAAGTTGGCGAAACTCTTGAAGAAGCTGTTCAACGCGAAGCTTTAGAAGAAGTGGGGCTTAAACTCAAAAATATCCAATATATGTCAAGTCAACCTTGGCCGTTTCCAAGTAATCTTATGATTGCGTTTAGAGCTGAATATGAGTCAGGTGAAATTTCTTTGCAGGAAGATGAAATTGCCGATGCGCAGTTCTTTAAATTTGATCAGCTTCCTGAAATTCCATTTAAAGGCAGTATTGCACACGCAATGATTACGCAGATTACTCAAGCAAAGTAATCTGCGCGCTCTCAAACAGATGTTTTAGAATACTTCATCAAGAAAGTGCAAAATGGTTCGTTTTGTTCTGAAGTAGTGACTTACAAAACTCGATAGACTGGCCAAAATCGTTATATGGCCAGTTTTAGGGATAATAGCAATATGACTATGATTTCCCTTCTCTCTAAGGGCTTGATCCATATCCAAAGTATTATGCTGCTTTACGAGCTGATCATTTTCAGCCATGAGTAGATAATGCTTAATATTATTTTGTTTTACAAGATAATAAGGCATCACCTCTTTATAAGAAACACCTTGATCAAAAGCATCTTCAGCAAGCGGATCACCCTTATAATCAAAATGATACGGACCAGCTAATCCGACTATTGCCTTAATTTTCCCTAAACATTCAATCTTAGGTGAGTCAGGGTGATAAACAGCCGACATTACATTAAATGCACCTGCCGAATGTCCCATAAGCACAATATTCTCAGTCGAGATTTCGTGTTTTTCCTGATTTTGATGCAAATAATTTAACGCTTGCGTTAAGTCATCTACATAACTTGGAAAAATATTTTTTGGCGCAAGTTGATAGTTAATGACAGCAACGTCATAACCTTCTTTTGTAAATGCTTCGCCAATAAATAAATAGTCTCGTTTATTACCATGTTGCCAAGCACCACCGTGTACAAAAACAATGAGTGGTCGATGAGCTAAGCGTTTAGTAGAACGATAAATATCTAGACGATGGCGAGGCTTTAAGCCATAACGCACATTTAAAACCTGCTCAAAACCATCTTTTGGTGTAAAACGGTTTAAAGCAAAGCTCCCCAAATCATACAGGCGGAACTCTTTATAAAGAGTTCTCGCCTGCTCAATTTTACTTTGTAATTGTTCAATCAGGTTCATATTTTATTGTGCAGTAGATGATGCTGGATCTGTTTGGTCCGGATCAATTGCAACAGGAGTTTGAACTGTTGGTTGAGCAAGAACATTATTAATTACCGGCGTAGTTGTTGTGTTGCCAGTCGATGCTGCCGGAGCAGGCGCTAAATCAATGTTATCAATAAGCGTTACAATCTTAGTCACGTTACCGACATTTTGCAGCACATTGTTTAAGTCATTAATTTCAGCTGTGTTTAAACGACCCATTACATATAAAACACCATCCTCGGTATGGACAAGTACTTTACTGTCCGATACAACTGGCGCTTTCATTAATAAAGCACGTGTATTTGCGGTTACCCCAGCATCTTGCATGATCGTGTTATAGCTTACTTTGTTACCCACTGTAATATAGTTATGTACAGCTTTCACATCACTCATGGCTTTAACGTTATCTTCTGCCAACTGTTTCAAGTATGGATCTGGCACCTGACCAGTTAACAATACTGTGCTATGGAAGCTTTCGATGTTAATACGAGATTGTTTAAAACGCTGATCAAGCTTATAGAGGTTAATATTCGCTGTACGCTTAATTGAAGAATCAATAAATACTTGGCCTAAGCTACGTACACCACTATCTGTTCCAACTGGAGCTGTACCTGTTCCACCAGAAATAAAACTTGCGCAACCTGACAAACTTGCGACACAAAGCGCTGTTACAGCAATACGTTTCAACACTCCACCAGACTCCTATCAATCTCTTCTTGGCTTGATCATAAACATCGGTTTTAATTTGCTCAAAAGAGTAATGAACTCTTAATCCAAAGTAAATGCATTTTCGATCCATTGCAGATCATAATGGAATTTCGAAAAGTCTTGCTGTACTGTTTTTGCAATTTTCTGTGGAAAATCAAAACAAATCACATCAAAACGACAATAAAAATCCTGATAAGATGGGTAGCGCTGTAAAAACCTCATCGCCGTCTTAATTATTTTTTTCTGTTTACTTAAAGTCACCATTTCACAAGCTTGACCATAATTTCCCTGCCCTCGCGCTTTTACCTCAACAAAAATCAATTCGTTACCGCGTTTTACAATCAGATCGACCTCTCCACGGCGTGAATGATAATTACTAGCGACCCATTCATAATTTTGTTCTTTTAAAAGTTTTAGTGCTGTTTGTTCAGCCCATTGGCCCAACTGCTGTGCAACTAACATGATTTTTTTGTTTCCCCCTTTTTTAAATGTAAATGCTCTTAATACCGATTCTGCGTTTTTATATTTTGAATTGAGTAAATCAAAAGCAAATGTTTTGAAAAATAAAAAGCCTACTGACATTGTTCACGCCAAAAACAGAATTTCGGGTACACTAACCGATTAAAATTGTTTATCTGTACGGAGTAAAAACCAAATGAGTGCTCAGTTATTTGTTGTAGCCACCCCAATCGGGCACTTAGATGATATGACTTTCCGTGCAATTGATATCTTAAAATCAGTTTCTGTTGTGGCTGCCGAAGATACACGCCAGTCAGCTCAATTATTCAAACACTATAATATATCTACCCCACTTACCGCATGCCACGACCATAATGAAAGTAATAAAATTGAGCAGTTAGTTCAAAAGCTACTTGCTGGTGAAAATATTGCTTTGATTAGTGATGCAGGCACACCACTTATTAGTGACCCAGGTTTCAAACTGGTTCGAGCTGCTCAAGAAAATGGCATTAGAGTTGTGCCTGTACCGGGTGCATGTGCTGCAATTGCTGCGTTAAGTGCTGTGGGCTTACCAAGTGACCGTTTTAGTTTTGAAGGCTTTTTGCCATCAAAAGCTTCTCAACGTATTTCGCAACTCGAAAAGCTTAAAAATGAAACTCAGACCTTAATTTTCTATGAAGCACCACACCGTATTTTAGAATGCGTCAAAAATATGGCTGAAGTATTTGGTGAAAACCGCCCTGTGGGTTTCGCACGTGAAATTACCAAAACTTTTGAAACGATCAAAAAAATGACCTTAAAAGATCTGGTCAGTTTTATTGAAAATGACCATAACCAAGAAAAAGGTGAAATTGTTCTTGTAGTTGGCGGTGCACCAGAAAAAACAGATCTGGAACAAGAAAAACTAGATGAACTTTTAAAGCGCTTACTTCAAGACTTATCAGTTAAAGCGGCATCTCAACTGGCTGCCGATTTAACGGGTATTAAGAAAAAAGTCGCTTATCAACGTGCGCTTGAGTTAACACAATCTTAATTTATTAACTAAACGGTGATGACCAACGCCTATGTCATCACCGTGCATGAATTTTGCATAACAATATTAAAGATAAAAACAAGAGTAGTGATATGACTGAGTCACTTGGAAAGCTTGGCCCACATGAAGGGCAAGAACTAGAATTATTACTTTCAGGCAAAAAACCTATCGCTTATTTTTATGAGTTATTACCTATTGAATTTATAAAACATCTTGAGCAAGGGTCTTTATCTATGATCAGTAAAGACATTGAAACTTCTCTGCCTTTCCCCTTTTCAATTATGCTGATCTATAAAGATGCTTCTTTAGCAGATTTGAATGAACTCATGTTATGTATTGAAAATTCATTAAAAGCAACTCAACTTGAAGAGCGCCTAGAACTCGACCGTAGAATCGGACAACTTTTAGGTTACTCAGTACAAGATATAGAATTTTATGTTCAACACATCTCAAATCGTCATTTAAGAACTAAGATCTAAAATTATCTCAATATCTCTTTTGCTGACTGAACAATCGTTTCAGTCAGTACATCGAGTTGCTTCGACTGTCTTTTCCAGTGATGCCAATATAAAGGAACATCAAGTTGAGCCTCAGGCATAATATCAATAAGTGTTCCATTTTCGAGTAATGGTTGAACCTGAAGCTCGGGCACCATGCCATAACCTAAACCTAGTTGAATTGCTTTAACGAAAGCATCTGTTGCCGGAATAAAACTATAAGGATAACTCTGCATTGGTAAACCGTATCCTTTTAATAAAACCTCTGAATGCATTAAATCTTTATGGTTAAAAATAACCGCCGGTGTTTTTCTTAAAACTTCTCGGTTAATTCCACCACTAAACCACCGATTTACAAACTCGGCCGATGCCAGCATTTTATAGCGCATTTTACCAAGAGGCTGAGCTAAGCAACCCGCCATCACTTGCTCTTCTGCTGTAATACATGCATTGACCTGCCCTGTTTCTAGCAAAGTATGTGTGTGTGATTGATCATCAATTTTTAGCTCTAACACTATTTTTTCTTTAAAAAGTGTTTGCTGAATACTGGGTAAAAGCCAAGTTGCTAATGAGTCTGCATTTGAAGCCAACGCAATTTTATAAAATTCCGATTCGGATGATTTTCCCATTAAGCCCTGTAATAGATTTTGCTCCATTAATCTTGTATGCCTTAAATGTTGTAGCAAGGTTTGCCCTGCTTGTGTAAGCACACATGGACGGCCACGTATTATTAAAATCTGCCCTAAATATTTTTCTAGTGCTTGTACACGTAGTGATACAGCAGATGGAGTGATACATAAATGTTCTCCTGCTGCATCGAAACTTCCGACTTCTGCAACCGCAAGAAAAGCTTCACACTGCTTACTATCCAACATATAAAACCTAAATTATTTTTAGCCAAACCTAAATATTCTTAATTTTACTTATTTCTTTATAAAAAGACAGATAATTCCCGCATCTGATTTTTTCTACTTAATGGTTATGCTTTCTCTGAGTGTATTTTTTAAAGGTTTAGGTATTGGTAGCGGCCTAATTGTAGCGATTGGTGCTCAAAATGCTTTTGTTCTAAAACAAGGGCTCAAACAGCAATATGTATTTTGGTTATGTTTAATCTGCGCACTGTCCGATTCGATTTTAATTGCTTGCGGTGTATTAGGTTTTGCCGAAATTATGACAGCTTCACCTATCTTAATTACAGTCGCGAAATATTTAGGAGCAACGTTTTTATTTGTCTATGGTGCAAAAGCCTTCTATGCCGCGTTTAAAACGAATCAAGGCATGGAACTTGATAGCAGCCAAAAGCAGACTTTAACCCAAGCACTTGTGACTTGTCTGGCATTTACTTGGCTCAATCCACATGTTTATTTAGATACTATTGTGCTGATTGGTTCGGTTGCAACACAGCTAGAAGATAAAATTAGTTTTGCTTTAGGCAGCATACTTGCTTCTTGGATTTTCTTTTTCAGTTTGGGTTATGGTGCAAGATTCCTAAAACCATTATTTATCAATCCCAAAGCTTGGAAAATTTTAGATTTTATTATTGGTTGCGTTATGTGGAGTATTGCAATATCAATTCTCATCTAATGCATTCAAAAACAAAAAGTACCATGCTTAAATGGTACTTTTTTGTTTATACGATCAAAATTAAGCTTCTGAGCTCAACATTATCTTTGATTGTTTTCTTTCTTGTAATGACTGCTTAATCACAGCATAACCCGAAGAAACACCTAAATATGCGATCACAAAGGCTACTAATAAATCCGGAAATACAGTGCCTGTTCCAAATACGCCAACCGCCGCTAAAATTACAGCAATATTGGCAATAGAGTCATTTCGACTGCATAACCAGACAGAGCGCATATTCGCATCGCCATCGCGGAATGCATAAAGCATTAAAGCAACTGAAACGTTAGCAATTAAAGCAATTACCCCAATTGCCCCCATAACCATCGGTTCAGGTGAAACACCATGAAAAAATGACCATACCACTTTTGCAATGACGAAGAAACCAAAAGCGGCCATCGTAATACCCTTAATAAGAGCTGCGGTTGCGCGCCAATAAAGGCTCATCGAGAGTACAACTAAAGACAAAGCATAATTTGCTGCATCTCCTGCAAAATCTAATGCATCTGCCCATAATGAAACAGATTGAGCTTTGTAGCCACCTACAATTTCAACTACAAACATGAGTGCATTAATCACAAGTGCAATCCATAGCGCTTTTTTAAAGCGTGGGCTGACTTTCTTTGTAGGTGAACATGTTGAAGCACATCCACATCCGGCCATTTTATTTCCTCAAGAACTCTTTTATAGTCATTAAAAACCCTTGAGTAGCTCCAGAGTCAAGTCTTATGAGTCTTTCTATTGGCCAATTATCAAAAAAAGCAGATGTTCCAATCGACACTATTCGTTATTACGAAAAAGTAGGTGTACTCGACCGTATTCAACGCTCAGAAAATAATTATCGTGTTTACACAGATCAAACACTTGCGGACCTATTATTTATTAAACATTGCCGCGAATTAGATATTTCTCTTAGTGATATTAAAACGTTAAAAGAAATGAAAGCTCAGCCAAAGCAGGCATGTACGGAAATTGATAATTTGGTGAATAAATATTTGATTGAAGTATCGGAAAAAATTGAACGACTTTTGCTTTTAAAAGAAACACTCATCGATTTAAAACAACATTGCTCGACCGACCGTACAGTAGACGAATGCGGCATTTTAAAAGAGCTGCAAAACAACCTTTAACTCAACCTAAAAGCCAATAAAAAAGCATCACTCATGTGATGCTTTTTTATTATTAAAGGTCGCTATGTTCATCTGGCGGAACTTCAGTAATTCTCCCACCACGAGCTAAAAATGCAGCAACTTCATCTTCCAATGCTTGGCGCTGTTTTTGTTTCGCAGTTACGGTAAGCGTTTCTGCTTCAGCAAGATCAGCATCAGTTAAGTTGCCTGCTTCTTCGTCAGCCGCGCCACTCTCAGCCGCTTTGGCTTCATCTTCATCTACAGCAGAATCTTCTGCATCTTCATAATCATTGATATCTGTCATATTTACACTCCCCACAATGATTTGTATTGCATCATCGCTATGGTCTTTGAGACCTCAGAAATTTAGCAATCTCTTTGCATTTAGCAAAGAGCCAAATTGGTCAAATCCGTATCTTTTCTGACCGATTTGGTAATGATATATAAATGATTGTTTAAAAAATATCTACTGATATTTATTTAGACCAGTAGAGCATAAACTTCGTAATTATTTTAACGACTATACTGGGTGTTTTGTAAAGCCCCTAAACCATTTGCTTGTTGCATAAAACGCTCTTTTAAGAGTGAAATTTGTTCAACCTGCTTGAGTCCGGCATTTCTGGCCCAAATCAATGGAAATAGCTCAGAACTTTCCAACCAACCGATAGCCGACATACTATGCATCATCGCATCGTTTTGTCCTTTACGGCGGTGTTCATAACGCATTAAGGTTTGTTCATGCGCCCATACGCCACGGCCTAAATCATGCAATAGTGCATCACAGAGTACCGCTGCATCTAAACAACCAATATTCACCCCTTGTCCAGCAAGTGGATGAATCACATGAGCTGCATCACCGATTAGGGCTAGGCCAGCTTTAACGTATTGTTTTGCAGCGCGCGCTTTCAATGGAAATTGTGCTCTTGAACGAACATCTAACACTTCACCCAACATATGTTGGCTTTCTCGAGTTAAAAGCTGCATAAACTCGCTATCACTTAAAGCCGAATATTCATCTGCATAATCATCTGGCAGTGTCCAGACAATAGACTGCCAATAGCCGTTTTCACTTTCTTCAAGACTTGCCATCGGCAAATATGCCAAAGGGCCTCTAGGTAAAAAGATTTGACGAGCAACATAGTGATGAGGCTTAGAAGTCTTAATTGCACAACTAATCGCTGCTTGCTTGTAATCTAGTACGTCTAGATCAATAAAGGCTTGTTCACGTACAAATGAATTGGCGCCATCTGCGCCAATAAGCAGTTTAGTTTTAAGTGTTGTGCCATCTGCCAATTGAATATGCCAACACCCAACACCTTGCTCAATACGTGTCACGCGGACTTGAGTACGATAATCTGTTAGCTGCTCAAGCATTTTTTGTTGAATAGCAACATTCAATACACTTGGCTCAACCATAGAGCCCAAAGCTTGCTCTGGCATTGGTCTTTGTACAGACTCATGGCAAAAATTAATTTCACCATAGCCATTTAGGTTCCACACTTGCATGCCGGTATAAGGCATTTGGCGTGCCAGATCATCCCAAACATTCACTGTTTTAAGTAAATGAATCGTCGCTTGGCTGAGCGCTAAAACACGCGGATTCATCACGCTCAATGTCTTTTCAACATCAAGTACAGGGGCAGCATCAAGCACGGTAGCCTGTACTCCACCTTGTGCAAGTAATAAAGCAGTTAAGCCACCAACCAGTCCACCACCAACAATGACGACATCTAACACTTCACTCATGCTTTTAACCCCATTGCATAGTTCGCTACCAATGGCTTAACACCCGGAATGACATCAAATGCAATTAATCCCGTATTACGGATTAATTTTAATAATGGGTTTTGGTTACTAAAGCCCCGAACGACCGCATCGCAGAACTTAATCACGCGCTGTTGGTCAGATAAACGGGCTTGTTCATAGGCAAGTAAATTATCTGGATTACCAATATCATCAGATGTACTTAACTGATTTACTAAATAACGAAGCAATACATCTGCATCACGCAGACATAAATTAAAACCTTGCCCTGCAACCGGATGGATTGTATGCGCTGCATTACCCATTAAAATAACGCGTCCAACAGCTTGTTTATGCGCAAGTACTTGTGAAAGCGGATAGCTAAAGCGTTTGCCTGTTTTTTCAAATTTACCCGCTCTGTCACCATAAGTTTTTTGCAAGGCATCTAAAAAGTGTTGGTCATTTTCTTCGCCCAACCACTCATATTCAGTGCCCTTTTTAACAGGCCATACCACTGAGCGACGATATTCACCTGGTAACGGCAATAAAGCTAAAGGTCCTAATGCACTAAAACGTTCAAACCCTACCTGTTCATGCGGTTTTGAAGTCTGAACAGTCGTAACGATCGCAACCTGATCATAGTCGTGGACATCAACACCCACACCAATTGCTTGACGACAGAAAGAATCACGACCATCTGCTGCAATTAATAATTTTGACTCAAGCTTTAAAAGTTCATCACCACGCTGAGCTTCAATATGTACCTGTTCAGCGTCTTGAGTTAAAGCGGTTACTTGTACGCCATCAATCAGTTCAATCAAAGGTTGTTGGCGTACTTGCGTTAACAAAACTCGACCAAGCCACGCATTCTCAATGACTTGTCCAAAGCTTTCGACTTTTTCTTGTTCTGCAACTAAACGTGCTTTACCAAAACTGCCTTGCTCAGTAATGTGAACTTGCAAAATTGGAGTGGCATGCTGTTGTAATGCATCCCATAACCCTAGCTTCTGATAGATCTGTACGCTACGACGCGATAAAGCCGTATTACGTGCATCAAAACTGGAATGATAAGGGGCAACATTTTGATCATCATAGTTTGGGTATTTCACAGCTTCTAATAGCTTTACCGCGATATTAGCCTTCGCCAGCATGAGGGAAAGGCTTAAACCCACCATACCCCCACCTACAATAATCACTTGTTGTTGCATCGAGTTTTGCTCCTTTGGCGAATACGTTTAATTATGCTTTAGCTTGCGCCATTAAATGTTCAATATCTGCAATATCTTTAACCACGTCGGCCGTTAATACTCGTGGGCCTTTTGAAGTTGCGACTACATCATCTTCAATACGAATACCAATACCACGCCATTTTTTATCTACTGTTTCATCGTCGGGCGCAATATATAAACCTGGCTCAACAGTAACAACCATGCCCTCTTCATATTGGCGCCAGTCGTCATCTTTCTTATAAGAACCGACATCATGTACATCCATACCTAACCAATGGCCTGTACCATGCATATAAAATTGACGATATGCCTCGGTTTCAATCAGTTCACTCACATCACCTTTGAGCAAACCTAAATCAACTAAGCCTTCCGTTAAAATTTTGACCGCAACCTCATGAGGCTCACGGTACGAATTACCAATACGTACTGCATCAATCGCCGCATATTGAGAGGCCAATACCACCTCATACAATGCTTTTTGTTCGGGACTAAATTTTCCATTTACAGGAAAGGTACGGGTAATGTCCGATGCATAGAACTCATATTCACAAGCAGCATCAATTAAAACTAAATCACCATCTTTGAGTGGTTGGTTATTTTCAACATAGTGCAAAATACAGGCATTAGCCCCACCACCAACAATACTGTTATATGAAGGCACACAGCCGTTTTGCCCAAATATATAATTGAGTTCGGCTTCTAGTGCATATTCCATCATGCCAGGGCGAACAGTTTGCATCGCACGGGTATGTGCTTTAGCACTAATTTTTGAGGCAATTTGCATCAACTCAATTTCTTGCGGTGATTTAATTAACCGCATTTCATCAATAATGCGATCAAGTTGAACTAACTGGGCTGGAGCGGCTTCATGACGATGCTCGGCATTCGCTTTTTTGATCCATTGGCTTACTCTGGCATCAAATGCAGCATTGTGTCCGATTCGATAATAAAGACGCTCTTTATTTAATAATTTTTCAATAATTTCTTCATCAAGCAGATCAATTGCATAAGCTTCATCTGCTTCGTACTCTTCAATTGCGCCGTCAATTCCCGCACGATATCCATTCCAGATTTCCATCTCGCGATTACGTTCACGGCAAAAAAGACTATAGCTATAGTCTGTAACGTCATCAAAGGTTTCAATGACAGCAACTGCCTCAGGCTCTGCAAAACCCGTTAAATAGAAAAAACTACTATCGGCACGGAATTTATAATCCGCATCACGATTACGATACATTTCCTCACGCGTCGCAATAATCGCAATGCTGTTTGGGCCCATTTTTTCTGCTAGACGGTTTCTGCGATGTTGAAAATCAGCTTGAGGCAATTTCATAATGATCTACTTGATTTAGAATTTTAAAGTCAAAAAATTAAACACAGCCAATAACACATCGCCTCAATTAACTTGGGCGATGTGGTGTAAACATTTCTACAATATTTTGATCTAGAGTGCCTACAGTAGAAGTTTTACTTTTTGCATAAAAGTTTTTCAACAATGAACTTTCAGCCACTGTTACTTTCTTTCTACCAATAGATAAGCTCACTGGAATAAGGCGTACAAACTCATACAATTCTTCGTAACTGCTTTCGCCTTCTTCGTCGTTATCAGAGTCTTCAAACTCTACTGCTGCCACATCTTGCAAATGTTCAATTAATTCGCGCTCATCAGCACGAACATGGCCTGATGCCAAACCAAAGCCAAGAACAACACCAGCACACCAGTCTGATAATGCTTGCACACGATCTTGAAGCGTATGTTCATCGTCTGGAAGCATTGGCAAATAATCCAATTCATCTTCCGACAACGCATGTGCTACATCTTCTGTTTCATCGGTTAAAAGCGCTAAAGCTTCTTCATTTAAATCAGGAACATTAAGAGTTGTTAAAATTTGTGTCCATTCTTCACGCGTAGGCGCTTCTGTCACACAAACAATACCTGTTAGTAAACCATGTAACTCACTAGGGCTTGAAATTTCTTCAATTCCTTCAAAATGAGCGTTCCATTCTGTCCAGCCTGAAATATCGTCTTGCATTCGTTTATCCAATCTCTATACTTCGTATATATTACCTTTGATTGCAATTCTGTGCGACCTCGTTATGTTAGAACAATTACAGCGGCTACAAGCGCATATTGGCGTTTTAAAAACACGCTTACATCATCTAGAGAGTGAAAATTCTACTCTCTTGGAAGCTAAAGAACTGGCTGAAACAGAGCACCACGCACAAGTTGTGCAAAAAAATAGCATCATCACTAAAAAACAAGAGGAAATTGAGACACTAACTGAGCAACTCACTCAGCTACAAGGTCAATTTCAACAATTGAATCAAGATGCTAACACACTTGCCGAGCGTTACAGCCGCCTAGAAAAAAGTACGACCGATTTAAAAAATCGTTTTCAAGAAATTTTGGCTGAGCGTAATGAGTTACGCGTTACCAAAGAAAAACTTCAGTCACACCAACGTCAAACTCAACAAGAGTTACACGACTTGCAGCAAGACCGTGACCGTTTGTTACAAAAAAATGAACTTGCCAAAGCAAAGGTTGAAGCAATTATTCAACGTTTAGCAATTTTAGGTACAGCTCAAGATCAACACGCGCAAGAAATTCAGCAACTTGCTCACCCAAATGCTGAAGCTGGTGAGGAGACCCAATCATGAGTGAACAAGTCATGGTAGAGCTTCGTCTGATTGAGCAAACATTTAGACTTGCAACAACATCAGATAAAAAAGATGAGCTTGAACGTGCAGCTGAACTTCTTAATGAGAGATTCAACGATATGCGCCGTAGTGCCCCTCGTGTTGAGCACAATAAGCTTGTTATTATGGTTGCCTTACAGCTTACCCAAGAAGTGTTAAGTTTAAATAAATCTTTGCAAGAATATACACACTGTGAACGCCTATTACAGGCTATTTTGGAAGATGTTGAACAAACTGTTTAATCGACTTGTATCAATAAAAATGCCTTGCTCTATTCATTTATAGTGCAGGGCATTTTTGTATTGACCTATCTTATGTACCACATGATTGTTATATATACTTTTAGTGTACAAAGCTTCATCAAATGAAGCCTAACTTTACAGTTCAATAAACTCAGATGATTGCCAATGGAACCAGATCGGTTATACTTAAGCTATCTCTGGGATGTTCGCCAGCGGGTCTATTCCCCTGCCGATACTTAAACTTATGGATTGCGTTCTGTATATTTAGAGTGTATGCCTACCTTAGAGTAGGAAACCCAGCAAGTATACGTCGCGTCCACCTTGAACTCGTCGGGTTCAGGGTAACGACACATGCAGCGGCATCTTCGGAGCATTAATTTTATTATATAATTATAATTTAAAGACAGACCTGTCAGTCTATTTTTAGTATTTTGCCTTTCTAGCTCATTAGCTAAACTTAAAAGTTAAATATATTTCTGTTGCTACTTATTGCTCATTTCGATGTAAGCATTCTTGATACCACCCTGTCTGAAAATCTTCGATGGCTTTACGTTTAAAGAAGCTTGTTTTGAATACTTTAGCAGCATAAGCTGAGTTGATTAAGTCTTGATAAAGCTGCTTTGCTTTTTCTTCTGTAAGGCCATCAGCAATTTGTTGTAAATCTTGTGCAGGTACTTTTTTTTGCCTTGCTTCCATTACGTTATAAGCGACTTTTTTTACGATATTACAAATATCAGGATCATTTATATTATCGTTAGCATAACAACCTGTGGCAATAAAACTGAGTAATAATATTTTAAATTTCATATCTCTACCTTACATTAATTATTAAATTTCACTTAGTTAAAAAACGATTTCCCTTCGTAATTCTGCATATTTGCTAGCAAGATAGAGGCAAGTGTTAAATAGCTACCGACCGTATTAAAACTCTGCAAAAATTTTAATATTTGCATCTTAAGTCCAGCGAAAAATTTAAATAAGGAGCAGAAAGAAATTTAGCACAACTAAATAATGCCAATCAACTCACAATTATTAATTTTTACGTGATAAACAACAAACTTTAATTATCACATTTTATTCCTAAACTTCCCTTATAGTAATCTGTTGCGCTTTTCAGATCTGATAGTAATTTTTCTTCGGTATAAGGCTTAGGCGAAATTTTTATTAATGCAGGCATGTATTGCTTTTTGTAGAGATCAGGATAATCATGGCACAAAATTTTAACTTTAACTTCTTGCGGTGTCTTTGGACTATCTAATTGATCTAAAAACTCGCCAATTTTTCGATCAGACTCTTCGAATTGAGTCTTGTAATCAACTTGAGGAGCCTCAGATTCTGCCTGTTTCGTGCACGCACTGAGCAAAGCAGCACATAGCATCATCAATAAAATTTTTAACTTCATAGACTTTAAAGTTTCATATTCATCTTTAAATATACTTATCCTGATTAAATGTAAATAAATACTGTAAATACGTAAAAAAACTAAAAAATATTATATAGAGGCTTTTTAGGAACACAGTTATTTTTATTTTCGATTCAACTAGACTGTTTTTATAACGTTTAAAGTTCGGTGAAGCTAAAGAAAAATGGATATAATTTTGCACGAATCATCTCAAGTCTTTGTTAGATTTATCCATGAATGAACTCAGCTTTATTAGAAAAAATTTAAGATCTAAAAGACGTTCTTTAACCCAATTTGAGCAAAAAAAGGCTCAGCTTAATGTTTTACACTACCTAAATTACCTTCCTATTTTTCATTCATCCAAAAAAATTGGTTTATATCTGCACGCTTTCGGTGAAATTCATACTGATCTTCTTATCAAATTCTGTTTTAAAAAGAATAAACAAGTTTATTTACCAATGATTTGCTCGATGAATCAACGTTTAGTGTGGATAAAGATAAATAAAAACCAGTATTTAAGTCGTCGCTTTTCTCACCATCCTTTAGGTATGAAGGAGCCTATGGCAACGCGAGGAAGACATGTGTCACAGCTTGATTTGCTACTTATGCCGCTTTTAGCTTGTGATCACTACGGAACACGTATTGGTATGGGTGGTGGTTATTATGATCGTACATTAGCAAGTGCAAAGCATAAACCTTATCGTTTAGGATTGGCTCATCAATTTCAATTTATTGAACATACCTTAGAACGTCAAAGTTGGGATCAACCATTAGATGGTTTACTCACGCCACAGCACTTTTATAATTTTAAGAGATGATTTTTATATAAAAATTTAAATATATTCTTTTGTTTTTTTAGCCTCTTAAAACGAAAAAGTAACCACCTTATGGATGCTTACTCTTACGTGACAGGCTGTTACCAACTTATATTAACACGTCTGTTTGGTGCTAAACATTGAATAAGTTGTGAATTATGTCCACCCGAACATTGCTGATATAAATCAGTCTGGCTATTCGCATGGATTTGAATACGGTTCGGATCTACACCTTGTTTGACAAGTAGTTTTGCCACCGTATTCGCTCGTTTAGATGATAACTCTTGGTTATAACTAAATTTACCTAATGGATCTGCAAATCCAGAAACAATAATAGGTGCTGTTGATGGGCTTTGCTTAATTTGATCGACAACGTTGTCTATATTGTTTAAACCTTGCTGTATTGCACTAGCATCAGATCGATCAAAAGCAAATAAAACGCTCGCTGTACGTCCATTAACCGCAGTACTACTTGCAGGAGGCTGATTATTTTCGCCCCAAGCCATCAACCCTTCACATGCTTCACCTTTCCAAGATAAACGTTCAGCCAAATATTTTTTATTAAAATCAATGCGTAACTGACAACGTTGGTATTGATTACTATTTGGTACACGTATATCTAGTACATAGTTCCAGACTTTTACTGCAAAAAGTCCTTCACTAAATTGTGGATTGCCTAGTAAAGCTCGAATTTGGTCTTTATTTAGCCCTAAATCCAAGCGCGCAACGTCATCGTACTCATAACGCTTAACTTGCTTAAGATAGCTATCTGATACTTTAGGAAATGTGACATTTTTTTGAGATACTGCTTCTTCTTGTGCATAACTAACCATTGCTAGGCCAGAAAGAACAGCAATAAATAACGCTTTAACTGTATTTTTCATATTTTTACTCTCGAAATGGAGAATGAGGAAGGACTATGCCTTCCTCGCCTAGCGAAATTAGTCAATTACACCACTAATACCGATACGAACACTTGGATCACCTTGAGAAGCTGCAGCTACACCACCAGTCAGTGACCAACGTCCATTATCAGCAGTTTTACGTAAGGTCACACCAACAGCATTTTCACCACCGTGATAAGCAGCACCAACAGCATAGGTATATTTACCAGCTACAAATGGTGCATTTTCTAATGCCATCGCAGCAGCAATACCAGCATTCGCTCTTTTCTCGACATCATCAATACGTTGATTTGTCGCATAGAATGCTTGCTCAAGCTTGTTACTTACATTATCAATTTTGGTATTTAATGTTTGGTCAGCTTGATTCAATGCACCTATCGCATCACCAACATTGTTGTAAGATTTATCACCTACGTTATATGTCGGATTTGAGAAGCTTTGGGTAATATTGTCATAACCTGCTCCACCACCTAAGTAGTTTACAAGTGCCTGATTTGTTGTATTAAGCTGAGAACCATTTACTGCATCTTTTGAAGTCGCTGTAACCGCTCCCGCTTTAACACCAGTCACCGTACGGTCACCTGCTGTTCCTGCAACATTAACCTGGGTGCCGCCAGTATCTTTACCAACAGTAATCGCAGCATCTTTATTAGCTTGCTGAACTAAACCTGATTTACCATTGTTAATATTGCTGATGTCAGTCTGAAGGTTCGAGATATCACCTGTATTTTTGTCGACCTGTTGTTGAACAGTCCATAACTGGCCTCCATTAACAGCATCTTTAGAACCTTCTGCTATAGTACCGTTTGCTACATTTTTAATGGTTGTACCATTAGCACCGCCAGCTAAAGTAATAGAGTCTTTGTTAACTGATCCATCACTATTTTTATCGTACTGCACAGCACTATTAGCAAGAGCACCAACATTATTGTTTATGCTACTTATTGCGCTATCCAGTTGTCCTTTGTTTACCGCATCTGTAGAAGAAACACCTGCG
Source organism: Acinetobacter sp. 1130196 (assembly GCF_000588095.1). Taxonomy (NCBI): domain Bacteria; kingdom Pseudomonadati; phylum Pseudomonadota; class Gammaproteobacteria; order Moraxellales; family Moraxellaceae; genus Acinetobacter; species Acinetobacter sp. 1130196. The sequence continues at coordinate 43,333 of NZ_JFWX01000034.1, forward strand.
GCTACATTACTTATCGTTTTATTACCAGCACTAATTCCAGAAGTAGTGATACTCGGACCGCCAGCAATGATTAGACCTGTTGTTCCTAACTGAACGTTATCACCAACTTTTACGCCAGTCGTATCGATAACTGTAGTACCAGTCGTGACACTATCAACTTTCAAATTTTTGTTTAGCGCAACTTTAATATTGCCTTCATTGTCCGTTTGACTAGTCTGAGCAACAGTTAAGTTATCATCACCCGTAAAATTCACTTTACCATTTGGTTTGATGTTTTTAGCAGTAGCAGCATCACCATTGGCTGAAATTGTCCAGCCTGCATTCGCTGCTGTACCTGCATCAGTGACTGCTTTATCAAGTGCTGTTAAAGCATCACCAACATTGTTTGCACTTGTACCTGCAACATTATAAGTCGGGTTAGAAATTGAACCATCTGTATTAGCTTTAGCACCACCACCAAAGATACTTGCAGTTGTATTTGTAACCTGTGTTACACGATTATCTACATGATCAAGCTGGCCTTTGTTTACTGCATCGGTAGCATTGGTGCCCGCTGCTACATTAGTGATCGTGTTCCCTGCCGCATCAATACCAGTCTTGGTTACACTTGGGCCACCTGCAATGGTTAAACCATTGCTATCCAGCTTGCTGTCACCTGCTGTTACACTGTCAATATTCAGATCACGGTTTAAGCCATACTGAATCGTATTGCCGGTCTTGGTCACTTTCAGGTTGCTTTCACCTGCAACCGTACCAATATCAACTGTATCTCCAGCTTTTACTGCAGCGGCATTGGCACCATTGCTTTGTAGTGTCCAGCCTTTGTCTAATGCCGTGATCGCATCGCCCACGTTATTCACGTTGTTGCCATTCACAGTATAGGTTGGTGAGCTTACCGCACCTGTTGTACTGTCATAGCTTGGCCCACCACCCAGATTATTGGCGGTGCTGTTACCTAAGGCATCGGTCTTGTTATTGCTTGAGGTGCTTAATGCATCAAGCTGGCCTTTGTTTACTGCATCGGTAGCTGCTGTACCCGCACCGACATTGGTAACTTTCTCGCCATTCGCATCCAGTCCATTCGCTGTCAACTTCCCTGCAAACACAGGTGCATCTGCAAGTTGAATGTCAACGGTATTGCCACTGATGACCGTCTTCACATTCGAGTTCGAGCCAGATGCTGTCAGGCCACCTGTGATATTTAAGGTTTCACCCAATTTACGGTCAACACTGCCGCTGTTACCCGCAAAGGTAATCGGTTTAACCACTTCATTGTTCAGGTTAGTTAAGGCATCACCGACATTGTTGGCATTAACGGTCGTACCATCAGTTTTAGTAGTGACATAGGTTGGTGAACTTACTGCACCTGTAGTGCTGTCATAGCTTGACCCACCACCCAGATTATTGGCGGTGCTGTTGCCCAAGGCATCAGTCTTGTTATTGCTTGAGGTACTTAATGCATCAAGCTGGCCTTTGTTTACTGCATCAGTGGCATTGGTGCCCGCTGCTACGTTACTGATGGTGTTGCCAGCAGCATCAATACCTGTCTTGGTCACACTTGGTCCACCAGTGATGGTTAAACCATTCGTATCCAGCTTACTGTCCCCTGCCGTTACACTATCAATATTCAGATCACGATTTAAGCCATACTGAATCGTATTGCCGGTCTTGCTCACTTTCAGGTTGCTTTCACCTGCAACCGTACCAATATCAACCGTATCTCCAGCTTTTACTGCAGCCGCATTGGTACCATTGCTTTGTAGTGTCCAGCCTTTGTCTAATGCAGTGATCGCATCGCCCACGTTATTCACATTGTTGCCATTTACGGTATAGGTCGGTGAGCTTACCGCACCTGTTGTACTGTCATAGCTTGCCCCACCACCCAGATTGTTGGCCGTGCTGTTACCCAAAGCAT
>NZ_JFWX01000035.1:0-44652 GCF_000588095.1 Acinetobacter sp. 1130196
CCAGCCATACCTGTCTCAAGGCTACCTAAGCAACCGATTTCGCCTTCAACAGACACGCCACAAGCATGAGCCATTGCTACGACTTGACGAGTTACATCTACGTTGTAATCGTAAGTTGTAGGGGTTTTACCATCAGCACCTAATGAACCATCCATCATCACTGAGCTAAAACCAAGTTGAATAGAGCGTTGGCATACATCAGGGCTAGTACCATGGTCTTGGTGCATTACCACTGGAATGTGCGGCCACTCTTCGATTGCAGCCAAAATAAGATGGCGTAAGAATGGAGCGCCTGCATATTTGCGAGCTCCAGCTGATGCCTGAACAATTACAGGTGAATTGGTTGCATCTGCGGCAAGCATAATTGCACGCATTTGTTCTAAGTTATTTACGTTAAATGCTGGTACGCCGTAGTTATGTTCCGCAGCGTGATCCAAGAGCTGGCGCATTGAAATGAGTGCCATAATATCCTCCCAGGTAGTGCGGCTTATTCTACCTTGTCATTTATTTCAATTCAGCAACAAATCACAGTATTTCAAAAAAAATCCCTGCATTTGCAGGGACTTTTTAACAAAAAACAACAAATTAATGAGTTTCTGAAGCAGCCGCCTCGCTAGACGCACTACCTTCAACCACATCTGTATTCTTTTCATCTAAAACTGGCTTATCAAGCGAATCAATTGTAGCTTGCTGTTCAGGAGTTACTTTATCAGAAACTGCTGTAGATGCTGCATCTTGTCCTGCTTTAGAAGACTCTTCTTTTTTCGCACAAGCAGTCAACATCACTGGAACAATTAATAAAGCAGCTAAGGTAAGTTTTAAATTCATCACTATTTTCCACAATTGGTGATTTAGTGCTCATTATTTTATTTCAGTAATATGACAATTTAATGACTTATCAATGAAAAAGGGGTTGAACCCAACCCCTTCTTATTTTTACATATATGTATTATGCACGTTCTAATAAAACAGCCACTGCTGGCAAAGTTTTACCTTCAACAAATTCAAGGAACGCACCACCACCAGTTGAAATATAACCAATTTGGTCAGCAACATTATATTTATCAATCGCAGCTAAAGTATCACCGCCACCAGCGATCGAGAATGCATCAGATTGAGCAACTGCAAGAGAAAGTGCCTTAGTACCTTCACCAAATTGATCAACTTCAAACACACCAACGGGACCATTCCAAAGAATCGTTTTTGATGTTGTTAAAATATTTGCAAATGCTTTAGCTGTTTCAGGACCAACATCTAAAATCATATCGTTTGCAGTTACATCCTCAACTTTTTTAACAACTGCTTGTGCAGCCGCTAAAGAACCCAAGAAATCTTCAAAGTTAATTTGAGATGCATCCGCTACAACAACATCTGTAGGAAGTGGAACGCTTACTTTAGCAGCAATTTGTTTTGCTGTTTCTACCAAGTCAGCTTCGTATAGAGATTTTCCAACGTTGTAACCAGCGGCCGCTAAGAAAGTATTTGCGATACCACCACCAACAATAAGTTGATCACAAATAGTAGACAATGAGTTTAAAACATCAAGTTTTGTTGAAACTTTAGAGCCAGCAACAATAGCAACCATTGGTTTTTCAGGTGTTTGCATTGCACGGCCAAGCGCATCTAATTCAGCAGCCAATAAAGGACCAGCAGCTGCAACTGGAGCAAAACGTGCTACGCCCTCAGTAGAAGCTTCTGCACGGTGAGCAGTACCGAATGCATCCATCACAAATACATCACATAAAGCAGCATACTTTTGTGCAAGCTCAGGATTATTTTTCTTTTCACCAACGTTAAAACGAACATTTTCAAGCAAAACAACTTGTCCAGCCTGAACCTCTACACCATCAAGATAATCAGTAAATAATTTAACTTCTTGGCCTAATGCTTCAGTTAAATATGCTGCAACTGGTGCAAGTGATTGTTCAGGCTTTGGTTCACCTTCAACAGGACGACCTAAATGCGAAAATACCATTACAGCAGCGCCTTTTTCTAAAGCAGCTTTTATTGTTGGAAGTGCCGCACGTAAACGAGCATCGCTGGTAATCACACCATTTTTAACAGGAACGTTTAAATCTTCACGAATAAGTACACGTTTACCTGCTAAGTTAAGGTCAGTCATGCGCTGAAAATTCATGTAAAGCTCTCTTTATGATTTTAAAAACGCGCCAATTTTAAATGATTACATCAAAAAAGGTTAGTTTTTTTGCATAAAAGCTGTAGAAAGCCAAAGTTTTGATTATGATAGAGGTAGTAATTTAATATTTCATCGATTATGTCTATTCATCCCGATCCACAAATCAATCGTTTAAATGTTTTAGGTGAGCCTTTAGCGAGCTGTTGTTTTGATCCTATTACCGGATATTTTCGAAATGGTTTTTGCCATACAGCAGTAACAGATCTTGGGCAACACACTGTATGCGCTCAAATGACGTCTGACTTTTTAAATTTTTCGCAAAAAGTTGGCAACGATCTCATTACTCCTTTACCTGAAGCTGGCTTCCCTGGCCTGCAGCCAGGTGACTTCTGGTGCATTTGTGTAACTCGTTGGGTAGAAGCATATCAAGCTGGTCAAGCTCCACCTGTCAAACTTCATGCCTGCCATCAAGCAGTATTAAGTTATGTCCCATTAGATGTATTAATGGAATACGCAGTGTAATGAAACACCCCCAAATTATTTTGGCATCGAGTAGTCAAACGCGTAAGGATTTGATGAATCATTTGGGCATCGAATATATCTGTATCAGTCCAGATATTGATGAAAGTTCTCGTGGCGAGACTCATGCTGATGATTTAGCTAAAAGACTGGCTTTTACTAAAGCTCAGGTTATTGCTCAGAAAAATCCGGAAGCAATTGTAATTGGATCAGATCAGGTTGCATGGCGAGAACATGCACCTCATGATTTTATTGGCAAACCATTGACTATTGAAAATGCTAAAGCTCAGTTAAAAGCAAACTCAGCCAGAACAGTCTTTTTTAGTACAGCCTTAAGTGTTCAATGTCTTGAAAAAAGCTTTGAACACACTCTAGTTGAACATTATCAAGTTAAATTTCGCAATTTAAGCGACTCAGAAATTGAAAGATATATCGATTTAGATCAACCCCTTCATTGTGCGGGAAGTTTTAAGTGTGAAAGTCTTGGCATTAGTTTATTTGAGAAAATGATAGGCCAAGATCAAACCACCCTAATGGGCTTACCCATGATTCAGCTTTGTCAGATTTTAAGACAGCTTGAACTTCAAATTCCTTAATATTTATTAGTTTATTTATAGGTTATCTCCATGACAGAACCTTTAACCGTTTTAGGCGGCATTACTGCTGAACAGTTTTTATCAGAATACTGGCAGAAAAAACCATTACTTGTGCGTAATGCCATGCCTGAAATCATTGGCGTGTTAGAGCCAAATGATGTGAAAGAATTCGCTTTAGAAGATCATGTTAGCGCACGTCTTATTCGTCAAAAAGACAAAAATCCAAATGAGTGGCACGTAAAGTCTTCTCCTCTAACTAAAGGTGACTTTCAAAAATTACCAAAGCTATGGACACTGTTAGTACAAGCAGTTGATCATTACTCATTCGATTTAGCGGAATTATGGAAGAAATTTCCTTTTATTCCTCAATGGCGTCGTGATGACATTATGGTTTCTTATGCACCTAAAGGCGGCTCAGTTGGAAAACATTTTGACTTTTATGATGTATTTCTTGTTCAAGGACATGGACACCGCCGTTGGCAATTAGGCCAAATGTGTGATGCAACCACTGAATTTGTTCCAAATCAACCATTAAAATTATTGCCAGACATAGATGTTCATTTTGACGAAGTTTTAGCTCCTGGTGACTTATTATATGTTCCACCTGGCTTAGCACATTATGGTGTTGCTGAAGATGATTGCTTAACTTTCTCGTTTGGTTTCCGTATGCCTAATATTTCTGGCATGATTGACAGAATTAGTGACCAATTTGCTACCGATGAATTACTACAAAACCCTGTCATAGATATTGACCGAAAGAGTATTTCTCAAGTTGGTGAAATTAATACAGAAGAATTAGCGTATTTAAGAGGGTTGGTTTTAGCTCAATTGCAAAATTCATCAGTACTTGATGCTGCCATCATGGCATATATGACTGAACCTAAATATCCAGATAATATTCCTGAACCAGACGAGATAGAAGTTGAAGACCTCAATGCTATTTTGACAGAAGGTTATGAATTATTGCTAGAACCAGCCTCTCGCCTACTTTATACAGAACAAAATGGAGTTTTAAAGTTTTGGGGCAATGGAGAAGATTTAACGATAGTGGAATCTTTTGCCACTCAACTCAAAACAATAGCAGATGGAGAAAGTATTCCATTTAATAACCAGCTAAGCAATGTAGAGATTTTAGAAAACATTGTTCAATTATTGAATGATTCAATTCTTATGTTATTGCCACCGGCAGAATAATATTGACTAAATAGGTTAAAAGGAGAAAATTCTAAAATTTCTCCTTTTTTCTTTTATAAATAAATGTTTAAATATACCAATCTATAAATCTATTTTGCGGTTACATTTCTATGGTTTAAAATTATTTTCTAAATTAAAAAATTATCTAGTAAATACGTCTAATTAAGACATAGAAATTTTTTCAGCAAATATAAAATATATACCTAGAGCATTATGCTTTGCCCTTCTATTGTTTTTAAAAAACCTATTTTTTTCTATCAATAACAATCAATACAATGTAAAATTGTGCGTTCTTGCTTTTTATTTATACACTCGACCATTTAGGCTAAGAGCAAATTTTTTGTGTGAGGCTACTAAAATATGTCAAAAAAAGATGACATTATTACCACTGCATTAAGACTTTTTAACTCATATAGTTATAACTCTATAGGGGTTGATCGTATCATCAGTGAGTCTGGTGTAGCAAAAATGACATTTTACAAATACTTCCCTTCCAAAGAGAAACTAATTGAAGAGTGTTTATTACTAAGAAACTCACTTTTACAAAATTCTCTTACTGCTGCTATATCTAAACAAGACGAAAATGATCCATTAGCCCGTATTAAGGCAATCTTTTTATGGTATGCAGATTGGTTTAATAGCGAAGATTTTAATGGCTGTATGTTTCAAAAAGCCTTAGAAGAAGTATTAAAGCAATACCCTTCAACTCACCAACCTGCGACTTTATACAAAATATGGTTGACTCAGTTAATGCAGGATCTTCTTGTTCAACATGAAATTGAGGAATCTCGTCCTTTAGCATTACTGTTAGTCAATATTTTAGAAGGTATGACCATTCAAGCTCAGGTTGAGCACGGCTCAGTAAAAATTAATGACTACTGGAAACGTGTAGAGAAGCTTATTGAGTTTGAAAAAGTTGCACAGTAAAAAATAAAGCGTGATATTATTCTTCTTATATTGTTGAATCTTCTTCTTATTCATCACGCTGCGTCTGAAAGTCATTCTAGCCTAGAGTTAGACGTTTTTTTTGGACTATCATCCCAAACTAGAATATACAGACCTGTCTGTACAGAATCAATTATATCTTTAAAAAGTAAAAACTCAATCTTTTTTTATTACCCTTTCATAGATAAATCAGAATTAACTATAGATAGAACTTAAAATAAGATTTTTTTCCTTTGACTTTGTTTCATTTATACTTAACAATTACGCTTCTCACACAATGCAACACTTTTGACACAAAACAACTACAAATTATTGTTATACCTTAATAATGTTATATATTTATCAATTACACTTATAAACCTTTTCAACAAAAACAATTGGATTGATTAGTTTTGCTACATTCATTTTCTTAAGATCAATCTATACTATGCCGGCCATATTGATATAGGTATAAAGTATGAAAGATGGACTCCAAATTGAAGAAATGAAAAATGCGGCTGATTCAGTCGTAGGCACATTAAAGTCTTTAGCTAACCCTGACCGTTTATTAATTTTATGTCACTTAGCTCATGAGGAGTTAAATGTCTCTCAAATCGAAGAGAAAACCCAAATCACCCAACCCACTCTTTCACAACAATTGATGATGTTACGTAAAAGTGATGTCGTTTCAACACGTCGTGATGGCAAACAAATTTTCTATTCTATAAAGGATGACAAGATGCACTCAATTTTGAATACGCTTTATCAGTTATACTGTATAGAATAACTGCGCTGAATTTATAAAATTATAATAATATTAATGTATTCCTGAAATATGCGATTTTTCAACTTGGTAGCTAGTAATAAACCGAGCAAAGAGGATTGAAAATTCGCGTAGTTTTTCAAGTATCTAAAGCTATTGAAAACAACAATACACTCTCTTATTTCTTTCTGTCTCTCCCTCCACTATTTTTCAATAGGTTTTTAGACCCCACAGTTAATTTTTTATTGACTGTTATATAAGCAGAATATCTTTTTAATTAATTTAATAATTTAATTTTACTATTTTAAAAACAAATACTTAATATTACCTTTTTTTATTAATCTAATTACTTGATATAAAAAAGCTTAAGATTCACATCACTTAAGTATAAAATACTCCGCTTGTTCAACCTTTAGCCATGAATAGGTTAATAAGGCCTTTATATGCTTGAATTCTTTTCTCGATTAAGCTTAGTCACCAAAATTATTATCGCCATTATTTTAGGAATAGGTGTTGCACTATTATTTCCAACCGTTACACCTTACTTAAGCTTGTTTGGTGAGCTGTTCATTAAAGCATTGAAATCGGTTGCTCCTATTTTAGTTTTCGTACTGGTTCTCTCATCTATTGCTAACTTTCAGGTTGGTCATAGTGCAAATTTACGACCAGTCTTACTATTATATGTAGTGGGTATGCTATTAGCTGCGTTTAGTGCCGTTGTTGCGAGCTTGTCTTTTCCAAGTACTCTTTATCTTAATACTGTTTCACATAACAACCTACAAGCGCCTGGTAGCCTCGCTGATATATTAAAAAATTTGCTTTTAAGTTTTATTGCAAACCCTGTTCAAGCAATTAGTGAAGCGAACTTTATTGGCATTCTGGCATGGGCAATTGGTCTAGGTTTAGCAATGCGTCATAGTTCAGATACGACTAAACAAGTGATGCATGATGTTTCACATGCTGTGAGTGCGATTATTCACAAAGTCATCGCATTTGCACCTGTAGGCATTTTCGGTTTAGTTGCAGTAACCTTTGCCGATGCTGGTTTAGCAACGCTTGAAAGTTATGCGCAATTATTAGCTGTTCTATTAGGAACAATGCTTTTTGTTGCTCTTGTAGTTAACCCAATTTTGGTAGGTTTAACAATTCGTGGCAATCCATACCCACTTGTTTTTAAATGCTTAAAAGAAAGTGGTATTACTGCATTCTTCACACGCAGCTCAGCAGCTAACATCCCAGTTAACCTTGATTTAGCTGAACGTTTAGGTGTTAATCCATCTACTGCAAGTGTTTCTATTCCTTTAGGTGCTACAGTTAATATGGCTGGGGCAGCTGTTACAATCACTGTGCTTACTTTAGCAACTGTGCATACATTAGGGATTCATGTTGATTTGGCAACTATGATTATTTTGTCGGTAGTCGCTACAGTTTCAGCATGTGGTGCGTCTGGTGTCGCTGGTGGTTCGTTACTTTTAATTCCAGTCGCTTGTAGTTTATTTGGTATTTCATCAGAAATTGCGATGCAAGTTGTTGCAGTTGGTATGATTATTAGTGTATTACAAGATTCAACCGAAACAGCTCTTAACTCATCAACTGATGTTTTATTTACTGCCGCTGTTGATATTCGCTCAAGACAAAACTCTTAGAGAACATGCCATTTCAACGTTTACCAAACTGGTTCCAAATTGGTGCCTTTTTACTGGCAATGAATGCCGGAATGATTAATGTTTTAGGGCTTATCACCCTTTTACATCAATCGGTGTCGCATATGACTGGTAATGTCAGTATGCTAGCCATGAGTTTGGTAAACTGGCACTTTGATCACGTCATATATTTGATACTTGTTATACTATGTTATGTATGTGGATCATTTTACAGTGGTTTTATTTTAGGCAATAGCCATTTCAAATTAGGCCGTCGATATGGCCTCCCTTTAAGCTTAGTTGCCCTCTTTATTTTTCTTTGCTGGTTATTACTGCCATATTTTCCCAAATATGGATTATTATGGGCTTGTGTCGCCATGGGTTTACAAAATGCCATGGTCAGCCATTATAAAGGGACCATTATTAGGACAACTCACTTATCGGGTGTCTTAACAGATCTTGGCCTTGCACTTGGTTACATAGCACGAGGTTTAAAAGTAGAAAACCGTCGTATTATTTTACATCTACTTATTTTTTCAGGTTTTCTTATTGGTGGTATAATTGCTGCTTCAGTTCACCCCTACTTAAAATTGCAATCATTTTTGCTACCAGCAATTTTAAGCTTAACACTCAGTATTTCATATTGGGCTGTTTATTTTCATCGTTCTTCCTCTTCAGATTCGGATTAAGTCATGGTTAAAAATGCCTTACAAGCTCAGTTACTCAAAGCAGGTTTAGTTGACAATAAAAAAGCAAAAAAACTCACCAAACAAGCTCAGCATGAGCAGCGTACTGGTCAAAGCAATGAAGCAGAAATCAAAGCAAATATTGAAAAAGCTCAACAAGAAAAACTAGCTAAAGACCAAGCTTTAAATCTAGAAAAACAGCAACAACTCGAAGAAAAAGCATTAAAAGCTTCTATTATTCAAATGATTAAACAACACAAAATTGTAGATTTTGCCGGAGATGTGGCTTATCAATTTATTGACGAGAATAAGATTAAAAAGGTATATCTATCTCAACAAGTCTACAATGCCCTTGTTACAGGTAGTTTAGTAATTGCTAAAGATCAAGATCAATACGCTTATCTTCCAAAAGCTTTGGCCGAAAAAATTGATCAAAAAATGCAAGGCTTTATTTTAATTAATAATGCAGAGAAAAATGAACAAACTACTGACGAAGAAGATCCGTATGCAGCATATGTTATTCCAGATGACTTAATGTGGTAATTATTATGAGCCTTTATGAATATTTAGATAAAGGCTCATGCTGCTTAGGCTAAATATCAGTATTTTATCATTTATTAAAAAAACTTATAAAAATTACATTCACATCAAATTCATTCACCACTTCATCTATTATTATCGATATAATGAATAAAACATTTTTTGTCTTTACCATGCCTTTTAGGCTTTTCCCGTTTCCAAATTTATATCTTGACTAAATCTTGTCAGTTTTAGCTAAAGATATACAACATAGACTTTGACGTGTATCCACACACCCAACAGATCAACATCTATATCGAGTTTGATCTAACTGACTTTATTGCAAATTAAATTGCGAAATTTTAATAAAGTAGCTGATGTATAAAGGTAGTCATTCATGCTGAAGTGGTTTGAAAAACTTGTAGATCCTTATCCAACCAAAGGTCTGGATGAGCCCTTACCAACTCGCTTTTTCCCATTTGTTTGGCAAGCTACTGAAGGTGTTCGTCCGTACTTATTATTACTCATTATATGTACAGCGGGTGCAGCCAGCTTTGAAGCTCTACTCTTTTCAAAAATTGGGCAACTTGTCGACTGGCTGAGTAACAGTCAACCAGAAAGCTTTTTAAGCCAACACGCTTCCAATATACTCATTCTTATTAGCGTTTTATTTGCTAATATTTTATTTGTTAATATTCAATCTATTATAAAACACCAAATTTTATATAGTACTTTTCCAATGCGCTTACGGTGGCGTTTTCATAATCTTTTGTTAAAGCAAAGTCTAGATTTTTTCCATAATGATTTTGCGGGTCGCCTTTCAGCAAAAGTCATGCAAACAGCACTAGCTATCCGTGAATTTTGGATTATTTTGGGCGATATGTTGGCTTATGTCAGCATTTATTTTATTACCGTTAGTATCGTTCTTGGTGCAATTTCACCAACTTTACTCATTCCACTTATGGTTTGGTTGGGTTTATTCTTATTAAGCGCTTGGTTCTTTATTCCCCGTTTAAGCAAAGTATCACAGCAACAAGCTGATGCTCGTGCAGTAATGACTGGACGTGTAACAGATGCCTACACAAATATTCAAACGGTTAAATTATTTGCCCATGCTGGTCGTGAGAGCCAGTATGCAAAAGCTTCAATGAAAGAGTTTATGACAACTGTCTATGCACAAATGCGATTAGGTACTCTTTTTGAAGTCAGCATTAATTTACTTTCTGCTGTTTTATTTGTAGGCGTGATTGGAACAGCAGTCTGGCTATGGACACAAGGCCTAGCAGCACTAGGTGTAATTGCAGCAACGACCGCCATGATTTTAAAGCTTAATAGCATGGCTGAGTTTATGATGTGGCATATGTCAGCCTTATTTGAAAATGTGGGTACCATTCAAGATGGTATGCAAACTCTTGGTAAGAAAATCAATATTCAAGACAAACCAGATGCAAAACCACTTACAGTAAAGCAAGGTGAAATCGTATTTAAAGATGTGACCTTTGCCTATAACAATAAAAATGTCATCGATCACTTTAATTTACACATTACAGCGGGCGAAAAGATTGGTATCGTTGGCCGTTCAGGTGCAGGAAAATCCACTCTCATCCAATTACTTTTACATTTCTACCATCTTAAAGAAGGTGCAATTTTAATTGATGGGCAGAATATTGAAGATGTTACACAAGATAGTTTGAGAGCGAATATTGCTTTAGTTACTCAAGATACTTCTCTACTCCATCGTTCAGTTGCTGAAAATATTAAATATGGCCGTCCGGATGCAACCGATCTGGACATGCAAAGTGCAGTGCATAAGGCAAAAGCAGCTGAATTTATTCCTCAACTTGTCGACTTAAAAGGCCGTTCTGGCTATGAAGCACAGGTTGGTGAACGCGGTGTTAAACTTTCAGGCGGTCAGAGACAACGTATCGCTATTGCACGTGTTTTCTTAAAAGATGCACCAATTTTAATATTAGATGAAGCAACAAGCGCATTAGACTCGGAAGTTGAGGCAGCTATTCAGTCTAGTTTAAATGACCTGATGGTAGATAAAACAGTTATTGCAATTGCTCACCGTTTGTCTACCATTGCTCAAATGGACCGTTTAATTGTTCTTGATGAAGGTAGAATTGCAGAGCAAGGTACCCATGAAGAATTAATTGCTAAAAATGGTATATATGCACAATTATGGAAACGCCAAACTGGCGGCTTTCTTATTGAGCAAAAAGTAGTACAGGGTCAGGATTAATGCTTTATTTAGAAGATTTAAAAATTGGTGATCGTTTTATCAGTCGTGAATATGAAATTACACTAGATGAGATTAAACAATTTGAAAGCCACTACGACCCTCAGCCTTTCCATACAGATGAAGAATTAGCTAAAGAAGATCCAATCTTTAAAGGTATTGCTGCCAGTGGATGGCATACCTCGGCAATTACTATGCGCTTATGGACAGAATGTATGCCTATTCATGGGGGGGCTCGTGGGTTCAGAGTCTAGTTTACGTTGGCCTCGCCCGACTCGACCTGGTGACCGTATACATGTTGAAGCTGAGATTTCAGCAATTACACCATCCAAAACAAAATTGGATCGTGGTATTGTAAGCTACGTTACGCAAGCTTTAAATCAACATGGAGATGTTTTACTTATTTCAACGACAAAAATCGTTGTCTTTAAAAAGAATATTTAACGAATCCTTGATATGATTGTCTAACAGTTTTTATAAACTCAAATTATATTTCATGACAAGATGTGTAAGAAATGCACGTAGAAAATTGATGAGAGCAACGGAACGCATATGAAAATTACCTCAGCTCGTCAAGATCAAGGTATTCCAGGAGTCTATGGCTTATTGCTATTAGATGTTGTTTCACGTTGGGGATACAACGATGAGACATTATTTGCCCCTTTTCATCTTACAAGTGAACAATTGGCTGACCCTGAATATCGTATTTCAACACCTGTAGCAAATGAACTGGTTAAACATGCCTTAAATCTCACTGGAGAAAGTACATTGGGTTACCATATTGGCACTCAAATGCGTATTTCAATTCATGGATTTATTGGCTACGCAATAATGACAGCAAAAGATATTACTGAGGCAATTGCTCTCGCTGCTCGTTTTATCCAGTTACGCTTACCTTTTTTACAACTCTATTTTTCTACCTTCGGCCCAAAAGCCACATTACAACTACAATGTGATATTGAGTTAGAACCACTTCGCACCGAAATTGTTTTAGGCTTAACTATTGGCATCATGACAATGGCAAAAGCTATGACAGGTATTGAAGATTTAGCGGGCGATGTCGACCTAGATTTTCCAGAACCAGCAGGCTTTGATAAATATAAGAGCAAACTAAGCAGTACTATTCGGTTTAATCAGCCTCATTTAATTTCTAGTTTTGATAAAAAATATTTAGGTCTTAAATTAATTAATTCAGATCCAATCGCCAGTCAAATTGCTATTAACCAATGTGAGGCTGAACTCTCTGCTTTAGGTGAACGCCGCCGTTTAGCAATGCGTGTACGTGATATTTTAAGTAATTCGGAACAACATTACTTAAGCATAGAAAATGTAGCAGAATACTTACACATGTCAGATCGCACATTAAAGCGACAGTTGGCAGCGGAAGGAACTTCATTTTCAACATTAGTAGATGAAGTCCGCTATCGTCATGCGACTTCTTTACTTTCACGTACAGATTATAGTCTTGAACAAATTGCGGATGAACTGGGTTATTCTGATGTCGCAAATTTCAGCCGAGCATTTAAACGCTGGAGTGGTCGTAGTCCTAGTAACTGGCGCAAAGACCCCTATTTATAATGTTATTAAAATATTGGACACAAGCTTAAGGAGATGTCATGAATCACCCTTCAGAATTGAAGTATGCACGTACACATGAGTGGGTAAAAATTGAAGGTGATCTTGTTATTACTGGGATTACCGACCATGCACAAGATGAGCTTGGAGACTTGGTCTATGTTGAAACTCCGGAAGTGGGCAGCCAAGTAACAGCTGGCGAACAAGCTGGAGTAGTTGAATCAGTTAAAACTGCTTCTGACATCCACGCTCCTGTTTCTGGTACAGTAGTGGAAGTAAATACAAACCTTGAAGATGATCCAGATTTTGTAAATGAAGATCCATACGGGAAAGGCTGGATTTATAAAATTAAGCCAGACAACATGGCAGACGTTGAAAAACTTTTAACAAATGAAGAATATGAAGCTGGCTTATAAAATTTAGCATTGCTTTCAATATTTGATAAAAACCAGTTTACTTTTAAACTGGTTTTTTTATATATGTATAAAATAGCTATAAAACTGGATATGTAGGATCAATAACATGACAAGACTTGTTGTATTTTCTGGTGCAGGTATGAGTGCAGAAAGTGGAATTAGTACTTTTCGTGACAGTAATGGCCTATGGGAAAATTATGATATACAGCAAGTTGCTACTCCGGAAGCTTGGGATAAAGACCCTGCGTTAGTCCAACGGTTTTATAACGAACGCCGTAAAAATATTTTAGAAGCTCAGCCAAATGAAGCTCATCAATATATTGCTAAATTACAAAACCATTTCGATGTACAAGTCATTACACAAAATATTGATGATTTACATGAACGTGCTGGTAGCCAGAATGTGTTGCATCTACATGGTAATATTCGATTAGCGAAAAGCTCTGGACCAAATGCCCAATATACAAATGAATTTTATGAAATTAATGGGTGGAAATTAGATCTAGAGCATGACTTTTGTCCAAATGGCTATCCACTTCGCCCTCATGTGGTTTGGTTTGGTGAAGCAGTTCCAGCATTTGAAGAAGCCATAAAGCAAGTGCAAGAAGCAGATATTTTCATTGTTATTGGTTCAACCTTAAGTGTTTACCCTGTCGCTGCTTTAGTTCATGAAATTCCTAACTACACTGACGCCTACTATATAGATCCCAAAGCAGATCATTCTCGTGTTCCATCTCAATATAAACTATTAAATATGACAGCCACAGAAGGTATGAAAGAGCTATTTCATCAATTGACGAACTAATATTTCTTTCATTTTTATTACAAATTTCACCTCTAAAGTTGTCTCTTCACATGAAATTGATTCGAAAACACTCAACTCATGTCAAATTTATTCTAGAGTCATATACTGTCATTGCTAATTTTGTAACCAAACATGCTGATCTATTTTCTAAATTTACTATTTTTATAATTTTCTAAACAATAAATGAATTATTCATACTATCTAAGCTATTGATTAAATTTACTTTAATTTTAATTGTAATTCAAATTACATTAGTTTACATAAAAATACACAAAACACATCACAAAGATAACAGAGCAAAAAATTTCTTTTGTGGTTGAATCTCAACCTCTTGAAATGCCGTACAAGAAAACAGCGACCTGGATTAGGTTACAATCACGGATTATGGATATAAGGACACACATCCATTATGAGTTATTTTGATCCCACCCTCATCATGTTTATGGTGTACATCGTAGCAATGGTACTTATCGGCTTATTTGCCTACCGTGCTACAAGCGACTTCTCTGATTATATTCTTGGTGGTCGTCGTTTAGGCAGTTTCGTTACTGCATTATCCGCAGGCGCATCAGACATGAGTGGTTGGTTACTCATGGGCTTACCAGGAGCGATTTATCTTTCTGGTTTATCTGAAGCGTGGATTGCAATTGGTCTAATTATCGGTGCTTGGCTTAACTGGTTACTGGTTGCTGGTCGATTACGCGTTCATACTGAAATCCAAAATAATGCACTCACTCTGCCCGACTATTTTACAAGTCGATTTGATGACAAGAAAAAGATTCTTCGTATTTTCTCTGCCGTTATTATCTTGGTTTTCTTCGCAATTTACTGTGCCTCAGGTATGGTAGCTGGCGCTCGTTTATTTGAAAATTTATTTGGTATGTCGTATACCACCGCAATCTGGTTAAGTGCTATTGCAACAATCAGTTATGTTTGTATTGGTGGATTTTTGGCAATTAGCTGGACTGATACTTTCCAAGCTGGCTTAATGATTTTTGCCCTTTTGCTCACCCCAATCGTAACTTACCTTGCAATTGGCGACACAACTCAGTTTGTAACGCTTATTGAAACTGCTCGACCACATGCATTTAACATCGTTTCAGATTTAAGTGTGGTGGCCGTTTTATCTTCAATGGCTTGGGGTTTAGGCTATTTTGGCCAACCACATATTCTTGTACGTTTCATGGCTGCTGACTCTGTAAAATCAATTCCTGCTGCTCGCCGTATTGGCATGACTTGGATGATTTTATGTTTAGTTGGTGCAGTCGGTGCCGGTTTCTTTGGTATTGCGTATTTCCAGCAACATCCTGAACTTGCAGGTGTTGTAAGTAAAAACCCTGAAACTGTATTTATGGAATTGACTAAAATTTTATTCAATCCATGGATTGTCGGTATCATTCTAGCTGCTATTTTAGCTGCGGTTATGAGTACATTAAGCTGTCAACTGTTGGTATGTTCAAGTGCGCTAACTGAAGATTTGTACAAAGGCTTCATCCGTAAAAATGCTTCTCAAAAAGAGCTTGTATGGGTTGGCCGTATCATGGTACTTGCAATTGCTGTTCTGGCAATTGTACTCGCTGGTAATCCTGACAGTAAAGTTCTTGGTCTTGTTGCTTATGCGTGGGCTGGTTTTGGTGCCGCATTTGGACCACTCATCATCTTGTCATTGTTCTGGAAACGTATGACTTTAGAAGGTGCTTTAGCAGGTATGATCGTAGGTGCAGTTGTCGTAATTGGTTGGAAAAATCTTTTCGCAAGCACCGGTGTTTACGAAATTATTCCTGGCTTTATCTGTGCATTTATCAGCATCATCGTAGTGAGCTTGATTAGCAAAACTCCAAATACTGATGTAACTGACCGCTTCGAACAAGCTGATAAACTTTATAAAGAAAGTGTATAAAAATTAATAAAATAAAAAGGGGCTTCGGCCCCTTTTTATTTATTTTTAGTTTTGATTTTAATTTTTGAACTATCTTTTACAACTTGCATCACAGGGTAGCTACGCGTTTCTTTCACACCTGGTAATTGCCATAGTACCTGCCCAGCAATACGTCTAAACTCTTCCATACTGCCACTTCGTAATTTAATTAAAAAATCAAATCCGCCACTAACCATATGGCATTCAACGATCTCTGGATAATGCACTACTGCGTCAATAAACTCATCTAAAACATTGGGTGTTGTTTTATCGAGTAAGACTTCAACAAAAACCAAAAAATTTGCATTTAACTTAACTGGATTTAATTTAGCTTCATAACCCAAGATAAATTCATCCTTCGTCAGCTTCTGCACCCGGGCCATAACTGCAGTTGGAGATAGGTTTACAAGTTCAGCCAATCTACTGTTGGAAATACGCCCATCTGTTTGAAGAATATCCAAAATTTTTAAATCTGTACGATCAAGGCTTAATAAGGGGCCATTCATCTGAATTTTCCTCTAAAAAATGGGCAAAATATAGTGAGTTATTCGGTGTTTCTTCTGTAATGATAAATTATCTAAACCTCTCTACTCAAGATGAGTTTACGAGAGCTGGTTAGCGGAAATAGATATGAACACAATGGATACTTTTCATCAAATGGATAAATCTCACCAAGGCTATATCACCGAATTCAACGATAAAAGTGAGTTTGAACAACGCATTAATACAGCTTGGCGTCGTGCCGAACCTGAAGCTGTAGAAGAGCTATTACAAGCTGCTGCGGTATCTGATGATTTAGATCATAAAATTTATGACCTTGCATTTAACCTTGCCCATAATTTACGTGAACGTAAGACCTCTTCGGGTAAAGCGGGTATTGTTCAAGGGTTATTACAAGAATTCTCTCTGTCTTCACAAGAAGGCGTGGCTTTGATGTGTCTTGCTGAAGCTTTGCTTCGTATACCAGACACAGCAACACGTGATTTGCTCATTCGCGATAAAATCAATCAAGGTAACTGGAAAGAACACGTTGGCCAAAGTAGCTTAATGTTTGTAAATGCTGCAGCATGGGGCCTCATGTTAACCGGTAAGCTTATGGAGACACCAAAGCAAACCAGTCTTTCAAGTGTACTTACTGGCCTGTTAGCCCGTAGTGGTCGTGGCATTATTCGTAAAGCAGTTGATGTAGCAATGCGCATGATGGGTGAACAGTTTGTAACTGGTGAAACCATCGAAGAAGCTGTCGACCACGCAAAAGTACTTGAAGATAAAGGTTTCCGCTATTCTTATGACATGTTAGGTGAAGCTGCCTTAACCGAACATGATGCTGAACGCTACTTTAACGATTACACACAAGCCATTCATGCAATTGGTAAAGCGTCTAATGGTAAAGGCGTTTATGATGGCCCTGGTATCTCAATTAAGCTTTCTGCTTTACATCCACGTTACCAACGTGCGCAAATTGAACGTGTTCACAAAGAACTCTACGGCAAAGTATTTGAGCTCGCTCGTTTAGCTAAACAGTACAACATTGGTTTAAATATCGATGCAGAAGAATCTGAACGTTTAGAAATTTCTCTTGAGTTACTTGAGCGTCTTTGTTTTGAGCCAGAACTTGAGAACTGGAAAGGTATTGGATTCGTTATTCAAGCTTACCAAAAACGCTGTTTCTTCGTAGTTGATTATATTATTGATCTTGCTAAACGCAGCCAAAAGCGTCTCATGATTCGCCTTGTAAAAGGTGCATATTGGGATAGCGAAATCAAGAAAGCACAAATCGAAGGTATGGATGACTACCCTGTCTTCACACGTAAAGTGCATACAGATCTGTCTTATATTGCTTGTGCTAAAAAATTACTTGCAGCGCCTGAGTTCATCTATCCACAATTTGCGACTCACAATGCTCAAACACTAGCAACAATTTATCATTTAGCTGATCCAAGCAAGTATTATGCTGGTCAATATGAATTCCAATGCTTACATGGCATGGGTGAACCACTTTATGAACAAGTTGTTGGTCCACGTGAGCAAAATAAATTAGGCGTGCCATGCCGTATTTATGCTCCGGTTGGTAACCATGAAACTTTGTTAGCTTATCTGGTTCGTCGTTTACTCGAAAATGGTGCGAATACTTCATTTGTTAACCGTATTGCCGATAAAACACTTAAAGTTGAAGATCTTATCCAGTCTCCAATTTATGATATTCGTAATGCAGCTAAGCTTGAAGGTTCAGTTGGTTTAAAACACCCATCAATTCCTCTTCCTTTAGATATGTATGGAACACTTCGTAAAAATTCTAAAGGATATGATTTAGCAAACGACGCTCCGCTTGCAGCTTTAGATAACACAGCTCAACAGTTACGTAACCGTATTTGGCAGAGTCATCCATTATTAGGAAATAGCGATTTATCGAAACAAGGTCATTCTATTGCAATTACAAACCCAGCACAAAATGATGAAATTGTTGGTTATGTACAAGAAGCTGATCTTAATGATGTAGAAATTGCACTTAATGCAGCTGAACAAATACAAATTGAGTGGGCAAATACACCTAAAGATCAACGCGCTCAATATTTAAAACGTGCAGCTGACCTTATGGAAAGCCGTATCCAAGAGTTAATGGTATTACTTTGCCGCGAAAGTGGTAAAACTTATGCGAATGCCATTGCAGAAGTTCGTGAGGCTGTAGATTTCTTACGTTACTATGCAACTCAGGTTGAAAATCTTCCTAATAATACAACCATTCAGCCACTTGGTACTGTACTTTGTATTAGCCCTTGGAACTTCCCTCTTGCGATTTTCTCTGGTCAAATTGCTGCAGCACTAGTTAGTGGTAACTGCGTTATTGCAAAACCTGCCGAGCAAACACCTTTAATCGCAGCTCAAGCAGTGCAAATTTTATGGGAAGCGGGTATTCCACATAGTGCTGTACAGTTATTACCAGGTCGTGGTGAAACAGTAGGTGCTCAGCTTAGCCAAGATCGACGTATTGATGGCATCATGTTTACCGGTTCAACTGAAGTTGCAAAAATTTTGCAGAAGACAGTTGCAAAACGTTTAGCTGCTAATGGTCAATCTATTCCTCTCATTGCAGAAACTGGTGGCCAAAATGCAATGATTGTGGACTCATCTGCATTAACTGAACAAGTTGTACTTGATGTTGTAAGTTCTGCATTTGATAGCGCAGGTCAACGTTGCTCTGCTTTGCGTATTTTATGTGTACAAGAAGATAGTGCTGCAACCGTTATTAAAATGCTTAAAGGTGCAATGCAACAGTTAATTGTAGGCAACCCTGCTATTTTAAAAACTGACATTGGTCCAGTTATTGATGACGAAGCAAAACAGACGATTGACCAGCACATCCAAAAAATGAAGTCTAAGGGCTATCCAGTACATCAATTGATGTTTGGAGCGACAAGCCAAACTGAATTAGATAAAGGAACTTTTGTTGTACCAACAGCAATTGAGTTACCTAACCTCGATGACTTACAGCGTGAAGTTTTTGGTCCGGTTTTACATATCATTACCTATAAGTATGGTGAGCTTGAACAACTCATCTCACGCATTAATGCTAAAGGTTATGGCTTAACAATGGGTCTACATACTCGTATTGATGAAACCATCCAAACCGTAATTCAACATGCTGAAGTTGGTAACCTTTATATCAACCGTAATATTGTTGGGGCCGTTGTTGGCGTTCAACCATTCGGTGGTGAAGGTTTATCTGGTACAGGTCCTAAAGCGGGTGGCCCTCTTTACATGTATCGCTTAATGCAGGATTGTTCAAACAAAGTATTAGCAACTCCATTTGCGGTAAAAAATGAGCAAACCATTTTTGAAGGCTTTAACCGTGAAGTTTATCAAAGCTTACAAAACTGGGCGAAACAACATTTACCACAAGCAAGTCGTGAAATTGAACCATTTGGTGTAGGCAAGTTTTATGAGTTACAAGGCCCTACTGGGGAAAGTAACCAATATATTATTTTGCCGCGTCACCGTGTACTTTCAATTGCCGACACTGAACAAAATCAATTACATCAATTGCTCGCAATTTTTGCAGTGGGTAGTCAAGCTGCTGTAATGCCAAATAGTCCATTGTTGGCAAAACATAAACAAACGTTGCCAAAAGATGTACTTGATGCAATTACGACTATCAAAAACATCACTACAGATGATTTTGATGCTGTTTTGCACCATGGTAGCCGTGAAGAGGTTCTCTCATTACAGCAAGAAATTGCAAGCCGCTCTGGTGCAATTGTAGGCATTACACATGTTGAATCAAACGAGTCAATTCCACTTGAACGTTTAGTAATTGAGCGTGCAATTAGTGTGAATACAGCTGCGGCTGGTGGCAATGCAAGCTTAATGACTATGTCGGATTAACAGATAATTTATCGAAAAGCCCAAATTTCAGTATTTGGGCTTTTTTGTTTAATCGAGTAATCTCTTTTTAAATATATAAATGTTATCGATTAGCGAATTTCATAATGATCTTTTTAGAACCAGAACAATATCAACAAAATTGTATTGATCTTTTCAACTCATACAAAAAGAATATCTCCTCCCTTTTACCATTTGCCAAAATTGAGCATATTGGTTCGTCTGCAATCCCAAATACGATTTCAAAAGGTGATCTAGATATTTATATTGAAGTGATGTCTGATCAATTTGAATTCGCAATAGAACAATTAAAAACACTTAATTTTATAGAAAAACAAAATACCCTTAGGACACATGAGCTTTGCATGCTTGAATCAATGAACGATGATGAAGTTGCATTTCAAATTGTAGTAGCCGATTCAGTATTTACGTTTTTCTTAACATTTAGAAATAAGCTTATAGATTCACCGCGGTTGGTGCATGAATATAATCAATTAAAATTACAGTGTAGCCATTTAGATCCCGATCAATATAGAGCAATAAAATCAGATTTTATTAACCGCGTCTTAAATCATCTTTAATTTAAGTACCCTATTTCTTTATGAATATCTGACTAAAATTGACTCCTGCAAGCTCGATTTTTTTGATACCATTCACTATTTGATTCTGTCTAAATTTTCTTTGTCTATGACCTCTTCTTATCGTCAACAACTTCAAGCTAAAATTGATCGCATTACTACTCAATTTTCTGAATTTACACCGCCTACATTAGAAGTGTTTGAATCACCTGAACAACATTTCCGTATGCGTGCTGAATTTCGGATCTGGCATACAGAAAGTGATATGTTCTATGCCATGTTTGAACGTAACGATGAAGACAAGCAAAAAACAGTTGTCCGCATAGATGAGTTTCCTATTGCAGACAAAAGTATTAACGATTTAATGCCTAGCCTTTTAGCAGAACTCAAAGCTGAGCCTTTACTTTCACAGCGTTTGTTTGAAGTTGATTTTCTCGCAACACTTAGTGGAGAAATGCTAGTTACCCTGATTTATCACCGTAAACTTAATCAGGAGTGGGAACAATCAGCTAAAGCACTTGCTGAAAAATTAAATATTAAAATTATGGGTCGTAGCCGAGGGCAGAAAGTTGTTATTGGCGATGACTTTGTTGTAGAAGAATTTGAACTTTCAAACCGTACATTCAAGTACAAACAAATTGAAAGTAGCTTTACCCAGCCGAACGCACAAGTTTGCAAAAAAATGCTGCAATGGGCATGTGATGCAGCTGAGGGTTCGAAAAAACACTTACTAGAACTTTATTGTGGTAATGGTAACTTTACCCTTCCATTATCACTAAAATTCGAACGCGTACTTGCTACCGAACTTGCAAAATCATCAGTTTATGCTGCTCAATGGAATATTGAACAAAACCAGATTGATAATATTCAGGTAGCACGCCTATCAGCTGAAGAGTTTACTCAAGCTTATCAAGGTGAGCGTGAATTCCGCCGTCTACAAGAAGCAAATATTGATATTCGAAGTTATGACTTTGATACCGTATTTGTAGATCCTCCGCGTGCGGGAATTGATGATGAAACTTTAAAACTTTTGCAAGGTTTTGAGCGTATTATCTACATTTCATGTAATCCCGACACTTTATATGAAAATTTAAAAACACTCACAAAAACTCATCGAGTGACTAAGTTTGCTTTGTTCGATCAGTTTCCTTATACACATCATGTTGAGTCAGGTGTATTACTCGAGAAGATTTAAACAAAATTTTTCAATGTAACTCTATTTTATAAGGAGATTAAATATCTCCTTATTTTTCAACACCTTTTAATTAAGTATTTAAATTTAAAAAAAATATCAAGTCATCTATTCGTCATAATTTCGTTTAACTCAACCATTACTATCGAAAATTCTCTAGTTCAACTGGTGGATTTATCACTTATAGAGACTTGTATTTTAATTTAATTTGGCTATATTTCGATCTATGTTAGGTTATATATGAAGGCTCTATGAGTTTTTGGCAAAAGCTGTTCTTAGCAGATCAACAGCATAACGAGCATAAGAATCAAACTGCTTGTGTTGAAAATGACTGCTCATGTAAAACTAATGAACAACTTCTAAGTGCGCTTGCACAAGCAACAGATGAAGATGTCATTATGGGAATAAAAAAAGTTCTTATTTCCCGTGGGTATAGCCGTAAAGAGTTAAATGAACTCATTCAAAAACCATCTATTCATTAATTATAAAGCCAGTCATGTACTGGCTTTTTTGTATTTTATTTGATTTCACAATTTGTATGGCTGACTAAACCAATAATAGGTCCCATATAAAATTTTCTATCATTACGGTTATTCTTAGGCAAATACAAACTAGAGATAGAACCATCTAGGTATAATGCCTGCTCTACGTTAAGACCTTTTTGGAAAAATTCAGCAAAATTATAAAAATTCACTCTATTTTTAGAGATCACAAAATAAAGTTTATTATTTTTTATACCTACCCCATTACGTATTTTCTTTGAATCGCTATTTGCTAGAAATAAGGGATTTATTTTGCCATTAATCAGCAACATAGGGCCTGATTGAGTTGCATATTCGGGTTGAAAAGCTTTTGCTTTATATTGTTCAGTTGTCAGTATAATAGCTTGTTTGTCATTCCATGCTAGAACTCCATTAGGCTGCAAAAAGAAGTTACCCCATCCATTATCTTCATTTAAAGGTTGACTCTCTCGCCCATTTTCAATATATAGCCCAACTGGAGAGAAGCCAGAATGAAACATACCTGCATTCATTGCAAAAGTAAGCTGTTCGCATGATTTGAGTTGGCGCTGAATATTATCGAAACTTTTATAATATTGATTCGTTTCTGGATTTTGCAAAAATAAGCGCAATTGATTTAAATTTGAAATTTCAATGACTTCAAATTGATCATCGGTAGCATTTTGCATTTGGCTATACTCTTCTGCTAAAGCAGATTGCCCAAAGACCATAAAATTAATAATACACAGCATGAGTATTTTCATTAATGGCAAACCTCATATGTCATTTTCTGTTCATAGCAATACTTTATTAAATAAAATGCTTTGATGTGATATATACCCGAAAGGCGCTTATTCCACCTAAACAATACACTAGAGCACAACTATATTCGTTATAATAGTGAACAGCTTTTAATAAAAGTGATCAAAACTTTATTGGATCAGCGTGAAAATGCAACAAACAAATAAACGCTACCCTTTAGGGGCTCATCTTATTGTAAAACATCTCGGCTATAGCCATCATGGTATTTACGCTGGGAGAGGTCGAGTTATTCATTATTCAGGCCTAGCACATTTCATCAAAAAACGACCCATTGAAATTACTTCATTAGATGCCTTTTCTCATGGCAAAAAAATTCATGTGCGTTCTTATGATGCGCCACGCTACAAAGGAAAAGTGGTTGTTCGACGTATGCGCTCACGCATGCACGAAAACCACTATCATTTAATTATTAATAATTGTGAACATTTATGCAGTTGGGCAATCACTGGTATTGAAACTAGTACTCAAGTTGAGCGTATGATGCATCGCTTAACCACCATTGGTTACGTAAGTTCGATCATGAGTTATATGAATGGCATGATGCTGACCGTAGCAACGACCTGCTTTGCTCTTGTTCTTTATATTAAAAAGAAATTACGTGATCAGGCAAAAATGAAAGTTCCAACTTATCAATTTTTAAGAGAAAAAGCCGAAAAAAGAAATGTAGATCCTTCTCAACCCTTAGTTTTTATAGAACCCGATAAAAAAGAACCAATCTAATAATTAAAAAAGTCCTCATGATTGAGGACTTTTTTAGAAAACTTACAACTTATTTTTTAGCTGCACTAGCTGCCGTTGCTTCAGTCGTAATGTTTACAGTGATCTTATCACCTACATTAGGCACATAGTTGCCTAGACCGAAATCAGAACGATTGAATGAAGTTGTCGCATTGAAACCAATCGCTGGAACTTTTGCCATTGGATGTTCACCCTGTTTGTTTAAAACAGCATCAAGTACAACTGGCTTAGTGACACCTTTAACAGTTAGGTCACCAGTAATTTTGAAGTGTTTTTTATCTTTAGTTTCTACTTTCGTACTTTTGAAAGTGATATTTGGATATTTTGCTGCATTAAACCAAGCTTCTTGTTGGAATTCTTTATCTAAAGCAGGCACGTTTGTATTTACACTGCTTAAAGGAATTGTCACATTTACAGAAGAATTTGCTGGTTTAGCATTATCAACTTTAATTACACCTTGGATGTCCGAGAAGTTAGCGCTTGGAGTTGAAAAACCAAAGTGATTCCATGAGAAAACAGTCGCTGTATGTGTTGGGTCAATTTTATAATCCACTGGTGCAGCTAATGTAACTGTACTTGCCAATGCTACTGCTAAACCGAAGCTTAATGTTTTAAGATGCATTTTTCGTATCCTTTATTGATATAGTCGTTAGTGTATACATCAAGTAATTTAATTCACTATTCTTTATAAAACGATATGTTTCATCCATGCAACAATAAAAGCGTTACAGTTGTTATTCAAAACCCATATTATAAAGTATAGATATTTTTCTATCCGAAACCTTCAGATTTATTGGTTTTTACTTCGATTTTATTGATAAATAACAAGGTAAAACATGGCTAACACTGTTCAAGCACAAAGCACTTCTACTCCGTACCGAGTGACACTGACCGATCCGTCAGGTCATCAATGGTTTGCAGACGAACCAACTGATAAAGGTGGACGAGATACAGCTCCAAATCCAGTTCAGCTTTTACTATCAGCTTTAGGCGCGTGCACTACAATTACACTAGAAATGTATGCAAATCACAAAGGGATTAAGCTTGAGCATGTACAAGTCGATTTAGCTTTAAATCCAAATAGTGATCCGGAAGCCGGTCAAAATAATATTGAACGTAAAATTACGCTAAAGGGTGAATTTACTGAAGATCAACATAAACGTCTTTTAAAAGTTGCTGAAAGCTGCCCAATTCATAAGTTATTGACTTCGAATATTTCGATTCAAACTGAACTTAATATTTAAAATTTATAAAAAAAGCGCCCCAATCGGGACGCTTTTTTCTTCTGCTTAGTTAATTCATTAAGCAGTCAATTCTTTTACTGCAGCTACTACAGCTTCAGTTGTAATACCAAAGAATTGGAACAAATCTTTCGCTGGTGCTGACTCACCATAAGTTGACATACCAATTACTTTGCCATCAAGACCAACAAACTTCCACCAGTAGTCAACATGAGCTGCTTCAACCGCAACACGTGCACGGATATGAGCTGGTAATACAGCTGCACGATATGCAGCGTCTTGTTTCATAAACTCTTCTGCACATGGCATAGAAACTACACGCACACCTTCAAGCTGAGCATAAGCTTCCATTGCTAAAGAAACTTCAGAACCAGTAGCAATAATAATTGCTTTCAACTCGCCTTTCTCTTGAGCAAGAACATAACCACCTTTTGCTGCATTCTGAATTTGTTCTTCAGTACGCGTTTGGAATGGCAAGTTTTGACGAGAGAAAATAAGTGCTGTAGGGCCATCTTTACGCTCTAAAGCAGATTTCCATGCAATTGCTGTTTCAACAGTATCAGCAGGACGCCAAGTATTTAAGTTTGGTGTACCACGTAAAGAAGCAATTTGTTCAATTGGTTGGTGTGTTGGACCATCTTCACCTAAACCAATTGAGTCATGTGTATAAACATGAATTACACGTTGTTTCATCAATGCAGACATACGCACTGCGTTACGTGCATATTCCATAAACATTAAGAATGTTGCCACGTAAGGAATGAAACCGCCATGTAATGCAACACCATTTGCAATTGCAGTCATACCAAACTCACGTACACCATAGTACACGTAGTTACCAGCTGGGTTTTCTTGAACACCTTGGCAACCTTTCCAAAGTGTTAAGTTAGAACCAGCCAAGTCCGCAGAACCACCTAATAATTCAGGTAATAAAGGACCAAATGCTTGTAATGTATTTTGACTTGCTTTACGAGTTGCTACAGTTTCAGCTTTAGCATTTGTCTCACGAATAAACGCATCTGCTTGAGCTGAAAACTCTGCTGGTAAATCACCGTTAATACGACGAAGTAACTCAGCTGCTTCTGTAGGATATTTTGCTTGGTATTGAGCAAATACTTCATTCCAAGCTGCTTCAGCTTCATTACCTTTTGCTTTAGCATCCCATGCAGCATATACATCAGCAGGAATAACAAATGCTTCTTCAGTCCAACCTAAAGCTTCACGAGTTAAGGTAATTTCATCTTTACCTAACGGCGCACCGTGACAATCTTCTTTACCTTGTTTGTTTGGAGAACCTAAACCAATAATTGTTTTACAAATAATAATCGTTGGTTTTTGAGTTTCAGCTTTAGCTTCAACTGTTGCTTGACGAATAGCATCAGCATCATGGCCATCTACACGAAGAACTTGCCAGCCATAAGCTTTGAAACGCTCTTCAGTATCATCACTAAACCAGCCTTCTACTTCACCATCAATCGAAATGCCGTTGTCATCATAATAAGCAATCAATTTACCAAGCTGTAAAGTCCCTGCCAATGAACATACTTCGTGAGAAATACCTTCCATCAAACAGCCGTCACCCAAGAAACAATAAGTGAAGTGATCAACTACTTTTAAATCATCTTTATTGAATTGAGCAGCTAAAGTTTTTTCAGCCAATGCAAAGCCAACAGCATTTGCAATACCTTGACCTAAAGGACCAGTCGTTGTTTCGATGCCTGGTGCATAACCATATTCAGGGTGACCAGGAGTTTTTGAATGCAATTGACGGAATTGTTTTAAATCTTCAATTGAAAGATCATAACCTGTTAAATGAAGCAAAGCATATTGCAACATTGAACCATGACCATTTGACAAAACAAAACGGTCACGGTTTGCCCATTGTGGATTAGTTGGGTTGTGATTTAAAAACTCGCGCCAGACGACATCAGCAATATCTGCCATCCCCATTGGAGCACCTGGATGCCCTGAGTTTGCCTGTTGCACAGCATCCATTGCCAATACACGAATTGCGTTTGCAATACGACGTTCGTTTAAAGGGGTCGTCATAGATCAGAATCCAATTTTAATAGATTGATGAAAAGAAGATGATGAATAACCATTCAATGCCGCTATATTGTCTTAAAAAAACGCCTAGGGGTAAACCCCAACACGGTATATTTCTTTATTTTTAACCTTTTCTTGGTTACTCAAAAAACATTTAGCTTCTTAAGCTGTGTAAAACAATACTATTTATGGGTAGTTCTATCCTCAACATTTGTCGAGATACCCCCCTTTGATCAGCATATAAAGTTATATTTATTCTGTTTAATTATAGTCTTTCGCTTCATAGTCGAAATTTTTTGGTTAATATTTAATAAAATCAAATGTTTAAAATTTAGACATTTTTTTAAATTTTTTATATAAAAATAATTAATTTTCATCTAGCTATATCAATTTCCCTGATACTCTTATCAATTAAAACATAGTAGAAATGAAAGAAATTCATGCTTTTTAGTCAGTATGAACTGGTCCTCAAGCTCAAGTCGATGTAACATATTATGTCTTTTTGAAATAACCAAGATAGGACTTTCATGCGCGAGTACGCTGTTTTTACCTCGGAATCTGTAAGCGAAGGTCATCCCGATAAAATGGCCGACCAAATTAGCGACGCTATTTTGGATGCAATCTTAAAAGAAGACCCATACGCACGTGTTGCTTGTGAAACACTGGTAAAAACAGGCGCTGTTGTACTTGCAGGTGAAATCACAACAACTGCGAATATTGATGTAGAAGCTGTAGTTCGCCAAACTGTTAACGGTATCGGCTATCACCATTCAGATCTAGGCTTTGATGGATCAACTTGTGCCGTAATCAACATGATTGGTAAACAATCACCTGAGATTGCACAAGGTGTAGATCGCCAAAAACCTGAAGATCAAGGTGCTGGTGACCAAGGTTTAATGTTTGGTTATGCAAGTCGCGAAACTGACGTGCTTATGCCAGCTCCTATTTCTTATGCTCACCGTTTAATGGAGCGTCAAGCTGAGCTCCGTCGTTCAGGTGCATTACCATGGTTACGTCCAGATGCAAAAAGTCAGGTTACTTTTGCGTATGAAAATGGCAAGCCTGTACGTTTAGACGCAGTAGTACTTTCTACTCAACATGATCCTGAAATTACTCAAACTCAGCTTAAAGAAGCTGTAATTGAAGAAATTATCAAACCGATCATCCCTGCTGAAATGTTCCATGCAGCCACTAAATTCCATATTAACCCGACTGGTATGTTTGTTATCGGTGGCCCTGTAGGTGACTGTGGTTTAACAGGTCGTAAAATCATTGTTGATACTTATGGTGGTATGGCTCGTCACGGCGGGGGGGCATTCTCTGGTAAAGATCCATCTAAAGTAGACCGTTCAGCTGCTTACGCTGGTCGTTATGTTGCTAAAAATATTGTTGCGGCTGGTCTTGCTGACAAATGTGAAATTCAGGTGAGTTATGCAATTGGTGTTGCAGAACCAACTTCTATTTCAATCAATACTTTTGGTACTGCAAAAGTTTCTGATGAGTTAATTATCCAATTAGTACGTGAGCATTTTGATTTACGTCCATTTGGTATTACTCGTATGCTTAACTTAATTCAACCAATGTATAAACAGACAGCTGCTTACGGTCATTTTGGTCGTGAAGGTTCAGATTCTGCATTCACATGGGAAAAAACTGACAAAGTTGAAGTACTTAAAGATGCTGCGGGCCTTTAGGCCCTATATATTAAAAGCCCGCTTAATGCGGGCTTTTTTATTATTTTTTATATTTTGTTAAAATTAAGCAATAAACTTTCCAACACACATTATTTAAAAGTATGTAGCAAATTAAGCACTACTACTGTTTCGTAGTTTTATCACCTTCATTTAGTACATCTAATAAAGTCGATTGGGTAGGTGTATCCTGATGATTTTGTATATAAATATGGACAACTTTGAATACAACAACTACTGCCAAACAAGCCATCACACAAAACATCCATAACCCATAAGGACTACGAATATGATGTGAACCACAATATGGACATGATTTGTCAGTTGATGCCACAACTTTGTCACAACACGCACAATGATATTGATATAGCATAGGTAACCCTCCTTCCCTCACTTCAACCGTTGTTGTTTTAATAGGTTTGCTACAATTTTTAATTTATACATCCTTTATATTTATCCTATGTGAAATGAAAAGAGAATTCAATCTGAATGAACAATGCGTTCATTTTTAAAAACTTTAGTTTATACAATGAGATAAATTAAATATTATTTTTTCTATACTATTTTTCTTATTTTGATATTTTGCTGAATTTGTTAAAATACATGAATAGTTCATTTTCTAGGCCAATCCATGTCACACACCCAACTCATTAATAAAGGTGGCTTTCGTGAAAGAGCCAATAGAAGCCGGAAATATCAACAATCTGAAAACAAGCAGACAGCTCTACCTTCAAACAAGTATCAACCTCAGACGAAGTCAGAAGAAAATTCAACTGTAATAGCTCAAGCTGGAACAGATAATGCTGATTGTTCAAATTAATAATCGATAGAATATTAAAAAAGGCCTAATCATTTAAGATTTAGGCCTTTTATTTTTATATAAGGAATTAATCAATCCTTATTTTTATGTTCAATTTTCTTATGGTCTGGGGTAACTTCTCTCGCTTCGCCATCGATAATGCTGGAGTCACCACGGTATTGATTGCCACCTTGTGAGTTCTGCATATCCTGCATTTGACGCATTAAATCAGCAAATGGGTTTTGACCAGCACCTGCTCCGCCCATGCCACCCATCATTTTTTCCATCATTGCTTGCTGACGCTTTGCAAGTGTTCTCATTGCGATATTACGAAACGCAGTTTGCACGCCTGGAATTAGAATTAAAAGCGCTAACACATCAGATACCACACCAGGCACCATCAATAAAAAACCTGCAAAAGCATATGCTAGTTTTTTAGTTACTGTCGGATCACTGCCTAATTGCCCGGTCATCTGCATTTGTTGTAATTGCGGCATAATACCAGCCGTACTTTTGCGAATAAGCGTAAGACCAATAAAGAAAGCAATAATGAACCAGAAAAACACATACCATCCACTGATGAACTGTGCTACGCCAATCCATACGGCAATTTCAACAATCGCGCCCAGAACCACAATAAGAAGTAAATTCATGTAAAACTTTATCTATCTCAAAAAGAAAATTCATTGCAGTTTTAGCTATCTAATCCATGAACCATTTTCAGTTGAAAATACGGATTAAAGAGCTTGTAGTGAAGCTTAGGCAATGTTTTCTTTTAACCTAAAAACATGGCTAAACCCAAATGCTGCAATACTATTAATAAGACTGATTTAAATTAATAAAATAGCCATACTTTATTATTAATGAGTGCTATAACAACTTTATCAAGTGTTTTTTCTACAAGATTGTAATTTTTTCATAAATTGAGCTCTTTTATTATATGAAATAAGTGGTTTTACATGAAAAGAGATTAGAACTATTAGGTATTTTATAAATCCATGCTATGACTCAGTTCAAATTTTCTTACTTTGAACTGAGCCGTTGTCTACCCAAAAATTCAATAATTTATCCATCCACTGGTTCAAATGGTGTATTTAAAATTAGCTGATAAAATGCAGCATCTAACCATTGTCCAAATTTAAAGCCTACCTGTTTAAAAGTACCTGCATGTGTGAACCCGAGTTTTTCGTGGAGTCCAATACTGGCTTGATTTGTCGCATCAATACAACCAATCAATACATGAATCTGAGCCTCTTGAGCCCGCTGAATTAACGCTTGCATTAAAACTTTACTTAAACCACAGCCCCGATGTTCATGATGAATATAGATACTATGCTCAACCGTATACTTATAAGCCGGAAAAGCTCTGAAAGCTCCCCAACTAGCAAATCCTAATAACTTACCTGACTCATCTACAGCCCCGATTACAGGAAAACTATTTCCGGTTTTTACCGAAAACCAAGTTTTCATTGAATCAAGCGAACGCGGTACATAGTCATACAATGCTGTAGAATTAACAATTGCCTCATTTAAAATCTCTAATATAGCTGCCGCATGTTCTGCTTCATTACAATCAATTAAACGAAAATTAGAATCGAGGGAATAGTTCATGAAGATTCCTTAAGAGCAGACACGAGTTGATTAGAGACGACTAAAATATAGCGAGCGACTTGTGATGAATTATTGCTATATATGACAGGTTGATCTAATTGCATAGCTAAGCAATCCCCTTCGCCCAATGCATAAGAGTTTTTGCCCAGTTGAATATCAATTTGCCCTTCAACTACCCAAATTTGCTGTTGTACTACTTTAGAGCTTTCACTAATTTCATACGTAATTCGAGCATGAGGAGGGAATTCAATTTCAACAATTTGAAATGGTAGTTTTAAATTTGGTGGTGAGACAGTACGGCGAACATATCCAGTTTCCGGATCTTGCCACTCAGCTTGTTCATTTCGGCAAATAAATGGTTGAGGAGATGGACTAGTTGTTTCGTTCGTAAAAATTTTAGTTAAAGGTACTTCTAGACCATTGGCTAGTTTTTCAAGAACAACTGCCGTTGGACTCGTTTCCCCTCTTTCAATTAAAGAAATAGCTGAACGGCTAACTTGGCATCGGGCAGCTAGCACATCCAAAGTATATCCACGTGCTAAACGCAGCTCTCGTATTCGATGTGCAATCCTGATGTTGATATCATCCATCGACCAGACTCAATTCCATATTTATAGATAAGCATTCCATTAAACTAGAATTGTATCAAGTGATCTTAGACCAATTACGATTAAGGTCCAAAAAGTACCTAACAAAATATACATCAGTAGGGTTAGAAATCGAAAAATAACCATTTATATCAGCATTGGTTAAATTACTTATGCAGAACCTTTTTGGCTATGCAACAATACTCTCTAAACTATTTATGTAAGTCTACACATGGCATTGATTATTGGAATTGACCCAGGTTCACGCTTAACAGGTTACGGAATCATTGAAAAAGATGGTAGTAAACTACGTTTTGTCGATGCTGGTACAATCCGAACAGAAACTCAAGAAATGCCAGAGCGCTTAAAGCGTATTTTCGCTGGCGTTGAGCGAATTGTGAAATTTCATGGCCCAACTGAAGCTGCGGTTGAACAAGTTTTTATGGCACAAAATCCGGACTCTGCTTTAAAACTAGGGCAAGCCCGAGGAGCTGCAATAGCCGCCTTAGTTAATTTAGATTTACAAGTTGCAGAATATACAGCCCGTCAAATAAAACAATCCGTAGTGGGTTATGGTGCTGCCGATAAAGAGCAAGTACAAATGATGGTCATGCGTTTACTCAACCTAACTATTAAACCTCAAGCCGATGCAGCTGATGCTCTTGCTGCTGCGATTTGCCATGCCCATGCTTCAGGAAGTATGAGTAAACTTTCTGTCTTGAATGCTTTAGGTGGTATGGCACGTGGACGCAGCCGTTCGAGTAGCCGTAGACGTTAAAGCTTTATTGATTATTTACTACTCGAGTAATTGCCTGATTCATTTCATAAGCTTGTAAACCACGTATTCCGTTTTTTGCCAGTTGGTCCCCTGCCTGAGCATGAAGAGTTACAATCTCATGTAATGCAATACCTTTGTGGAACTGGGCTTTTAAGCTTGTGATCATACCCGCTAATATGTCTCCCATGCCGCCCGTTCCCATACCAGCATTACCTTGGGTACAAATATATAACTTATTCTCTAAAATTAAGCTGCCAGCACCTTTCAGCACCCATTGAGCCGCATATTTTTGTTGCAACGCATAAATAGCAGTAATTCGGTCATTTTCAATTTTCGCTGTAGAACAATCCAATAAAGTAGCGGCTTCTCCGGGATGTGGAGTTGCATAAATATGTGCACCCAATTTTTTAGGTTGTTTGGCAAGAAACCATAGTGCATCTGCATCTAATACAACCTCCAAATGTGAGTCATGATTTAAATAATCGAACCACTGTTGATAGATTTGCTGTGCCCATTCATCACGCCCTAAGCCCATGCCAAAACATACTGCATCAACCTGAGATAAAATCTCTTTAATACTGTTTTCATCGAAATTATTAATGTCACGAAGCATAATATTTGGAGCTCTCGACAAAATAGCCTGATGATGGTTTCGGTGACAAACTACCGTAACTTTGCCTGCTCCTGCATGAAAGGCAGCTTCAGCAGCCATAATGACAGCCCCGCCCATTTGCTCATGACCACCTATCACCAAAACATGTCCATAACTTCCCTTATGACCAAAAGCCAAACGTTTAGGAAGTCTGATATGTGTTGGCGTCAAGTAAGCAAGAGGTTTCAGGTCTTGGTCTACTGGAATTAAATTAATTAAATGAATTTTCCCCGCATACTCTTTACCTTGGCCTGTAAATAATCCAGCTTTAAGCCCTAAAACAGTAAATGTATGATCAACCCTTACAGCACAAGGTAAGACTCGTCCTGTATTTGCATGTAAGCCACTTGGTATATCAATTGAAATTTTTAACCCAGCTTGCTCGTTAAACTGTTGAATAGAATGTTGCCAATAATCATTTAACTCTCGATTTAAACCAATCCCAAATAACGCATCAATATGACAATCAAATGTTCTGTGTACCTCAAAACCTTGATGTATTTGGACATGATTTGCCTTAGCAAAATGGGCAGCATGGTGTAAATCGGCTGACTCGCCCAATTCGGCCGCAAATATTTCAACATATAACCCTGCTTCCTTGAGATAACTTGCTATAAAGTAGCCATCACCAGCGTTATTACCTTGTCCACACCAAACAGCAATATTCTTAATATCTTGGTTTTGAAAAAGTACAATGAGTTGTTGAGTGATTGACCAAGCTGCTTGTTGCATTAAGCCTAATGATGAGTTTTGCGCAGCAAACCAACGTTGCTCCCATGCCTGGATATCTTGGCTATGGTAAACTACTGCCTGCATATTCTTATCCTCTTGCATTTTTCGGTTTTATGACATCTTCCAACACATCACGCATTGCAGTGCAACAAATTGATCCACATGAATTAAAAGCATGGATCAAAGCTCAAGCATTAGACTTGGGTTTTGCTGATTGTGTCATTGCAAAACCAGATGCTCAAGAGCAAATGCCACGTTTTTTAGAGTACCTTGAACGTGGTTATCATGCAGATATGACATACCTAGAAGAAAATTTGGAAAAGCGGGCTGATCCGACTCTATTAGTTCCTGGTACAAAAAGTATTATTTGCGTGCGTATGAATTATTTGGTGGAATCACCAAAGCCAAGATATGTACCTTTTGAACCCAACTCTGCGATTATCGCCCGTTATGCTCGTGGTCGTGATTACCATAAGGTGATGCGAGGCAGATTAAAAACATTAGCTACACGTATCCGTGAAAAAGTGGGAGATTTTGAATCTCGCCCTTTTGCAGACTCCGCACCGATATTTGAAAAATCATTAGCTGAAAGTGCTGGAATGGGCTGGACAGGTAAACATACTTTGCTCATTCATAAAAAGTCAGGTTCTTTCTTTGTCTTAGGTGAACTATTTACATCACTCGACTTACCTTTTGATAAACCTGCAACATCTCACTGTGGTTCTTGTAGTGCTTGTATTGATATTTGCCCAACTCAAGCGATTGTCGAACCTTATATGTTAGATGCTAGACGCTGTATTGCTTATTTAACAATCGAATATAAGGGAATTATTGATGAAGAATTACGTGCAGGTATTGGTAACCGAATATTTGGTTGTGATGACTGTCAATTAATTTGCCCGTGGAATAGCTTTGCTAAGACAGCTTCTATTACTGACTTTAACCCTAGACATGGTTTAGATAATATTAGTCTGCTTGATATCTGGCAGTGGGATGAAGCTACTTTTTTAGCCAATACAGAAGGTAGCCCAATACGACGCACAGGTTATCAGTCATTTAAGCGCAATATTGCTATCGGTTTAGGCAATGCACCGTACTCAAAAGAAATTGTAGATCAGCTACACAAAGGCAAAAATTTACATGACGAAATCGTCAATGTGCATATTGATTGGGCAATTGAACAGCAACTTAATCAACTTCAGCTCTCAAATTAAAAAAATGATGTTTTTTGCCCTATAGCTTTAATACGAATTCTGTATGATTATGTACAGTGAATTAATGCCATCATCATGGATATGACAATGACTCTACGTAATGATTGGACTCGTGAAGAAATCCAAGCTCTATATGAACAACCTTTTTTGGATTTAGTTTTTAAGGCTCAGCAAGTACACCGTGAGCACTTCACTGCCAATACAATTCAGGTCAGCACCCTTTTATCGATTAAAACGGGTAAATGTCCTGAAGATTGCAAATATTGCTCTCAATCTGCACATTACGATTCAAAATTAGAAGCAGAAAAACGTATTGCTGTTGAAAAAGTAATTAGCGAAGCAAAAGCTGCAAAAGATTCAGGTTCATCTCGTTTTTGTATGGGTGCTGCTTGGCGTAACCCACATGAACGCGATATGCCATATGTTTTAGAAATGGTACGTGAAGTTAAAGCATTAGGTATGGAAACCTGTATGACATTAGGTATGCTTAACCAATCACAAGCAGAACGCCTAAAAGATGCTGGTTTAGATTATTACAACCATAACCTAGATACTTCTCGTGAATACTATTCTCACATTATTAGCACACGTACTTTTGATGACCGTTTGAATACTCTGGATTATGTACGCCAAGCAGGTATGAAAGTATGTAGTGGTGGTATTGTTGGTTTGGGTGAAAGCCGTGAAGATCGAATCGGTTTATTACACGAGTTAGCAACCTTACCTATTCACCCAGAATCTGTGCCAATTAACATGCTTGTACCAATTGAAGGTACACCTCTAGCTGATGTTGAAAAACTAGATGTTATTGAATGGATCCGCACCATTGCGGTAGCACGTATTGTTATGCCGCATAGTTATATTCGTTTATCTGCTGGTCGTGAATCTTTAAGTGATTCAGATCAAGCTTTAGCATTTATGGCAGGGGCGAACTCACTGTTTTCGGGTGATAAATTGCTTACCACTCCAAATGCAGGTGAAGGTAAAGACCAAGCATTATTTAACAAACTTGGTTTAACTGCTGAAAAGCCAAAGCCAACTGTTTCTGATTTATCAGTAGATGCAATGAGTGCTTAACAGCATCAAGAATAAAAAAGCCCTGATCATTCAGGGCTTTTTTATTCATACAGAAGTTACTAATATTCCATAAGTAGCATTCAGGAAAGTTCCAACTCGAATAATATCCCTACCTGCTGCATGTGTAACCGATAATTCTTGGCTCAATACATCAAACTGAAAAGATTCAAAAACATCTTGATGGTTTAAAAGCCATAGAATGGTATCTGAAATATTTTCATCTGCGATATAAGTCAAAGCTTTGTAGTCTTTGCTCATGAATAACTCAAATAAAAAAAACAAGCAAATTTTATCTGAGATATTCAAAGCTTAAAAGAAATTTCCTTAGGCCGCTTTAGGGTTCACTAATGAGTGACCTGACAATAAGCTATTTAACGCTTTAGGTGAAAACTCTAAAGAAAGTACATGGCTCTTTAAATTAATCGAGTGTCTACTAATCAATGGCAAAAGCCCTTCTTCAGTTTCTAAAACATACTCATCAACAATATTCAAAATACCTTCCAAATTCGTTGTGCTAGATGCTAAGTCATGACTAAAGACGTCATAAATTGTTTGTAAGTTAAACGTCGTGTTCTGTTCTGTAGGATGTTTAAGTAAATAGTCCTTTAAGAATAAGACTAATTTATGAGCAAAGAAAAAATAATTCGGTTTATAACTGTATTTCATGCTGTTCATGGAAACAAACTCCAGAAGATCTTTTATTGAATCACAACTAAAACACTAGGAATTAAACCTTAAAAAATTCTTAAAAAAATAATTATGTTTATATAAGATACACAAAATAAATTTATTAATAAAAACAAAAAGTTAATCAAACAATATATACACATTTTATAAAGAAAAACTTAACTCAATTAAATTCAATAACTTAAATTAAACTTATTATCAATTTATTTTAAATAAAATAAATTTAATATATTTTACCATGTGGTATAAATCTAAATTACAAATCAATTATTCATTAAAAAATAACCAAACAAAATACATAAAAATATAATGTAATTCTTGTTTTTTAATTTAAAGGTGCTATATTTCCACCGCGTTACTTGATCAGAATAAAAGCACTGAAAAGTAATTAATCTATATTTATAGGATATTTCGGGGAATTCATGAAAAAATTTATTTCTATAGCGGTAGCTTCACTTTTTAATATTACAACAGTACAAGCAGCTGATGGTACGATTACTATTAATGGTCTAGTAACTGATAATACTTGTACGATTGAAACAGGTGATAAAAACCTTACAGTGAATTTACCAACAGTATCATCTCAATCTTTAAAAAATGTAGGAGATGTTGCTGGTCGTACACCTTTTCAAATTAATCTAACAAATTGCGCTTCTGCTGGAAAAGTTGCGACTTATTTTGAACCAGGAGCAACGGTTGATTTTAATACTGGACGTTTATTAAACCAAGCCACTTCTGGTGCAGCTGCTAATGTCAATATTCAACTATTAGGAAGCAATAACGCAGTAATTCCTGTACTTGCTAAAGGGGTTTCCGGTGCACAAGATAACTCTCAATGGGTAAATGTTTCTGCTGGTGGTAATGCGGATCTTAATTATTATGCTGAATATTATGCTACTGGTGTATCTACTGCGGGTACTGTAACTTCGCAAGTAAAATACACGATTATTTATCAATAATTTAAAGCCAGCTTCTATTATTAAATAGAAGCTCTATTTCATCTATTATTTATTATTGAGAATATGACTCATGCTTTTTCGTGGTCGTAAATTTTTTTGGGGAATGGCTTGCCTTCAAGCAGTACTTGCTAGTATAGGACATGCTGAAATAATACTGCATGGTACACGCGTAATATATCCATCGGATGCTCGAGAAGTTAGCTTACAACTAAGCAACAATGGTACAACACCCTCACTTGTTCAAGCTTGGATTGATGATGGAAATTCAAAATCGACTCCCGATGAGTCGAATGTACCCTTTATTATTACACCTCCTATTTCCAGAGTCGAACCCACTAAAGGCCAAACCTTACGAATTACTGCACTACCAAGTGCTTCTCAATTAAATCAAAATAAAGAAAGTATTTTCTGGCTTAACGTATTAGATATTCCACCAAAACCAGAAGGGAAAAAACAAGTAAATAATGAACCACTACCTAATAATTTTCTTCAATTAGCGATTCGATCACAAATTAAATTTTTTTATCGGCCAGCAAATTTAAAAGAAAATATTGATACATTTAGTGAAAAAATTCAGTGGGTGAAAAATGGGGAAATATTGCTTATTAAGAACCCTACTCCCTTCTACATTACAATGAGCTCAATTTTTCAAGAAGTAAATCATCAAAAAATAGATTTATTAAAACAAGGTTTAATGCTTTCTCCTTTTTCAGAAGACCAGATAAAACTTAAAAATAGCAATATAACGAATATGAGCTTTGTTTATATAAATGATTACGGCGGGCGAATTGAACAAACAATAAAGTTCTAAGCTTATTTACCTTTTTTGAAATTTAAACACCTATTTATGAATAGGCACAAAGACTATGTCAGAATGGTTCATACCCAGTACATGCTTTAAAAAGCGCACTAGTTATTATCTAGTATTAAGTATAGCGATTAATGTGCCATTAACTGTATATGCATCAGACAATATGAGTGGGCAAAATATACTAAAAGCTGACTTTGATACTAACTTTTTAGTAGGAAATGCACAGAAAATTGACATTGGTCGATTTAAATACGGCAACCCTATTTTACCTGGTGAATATAGTCTGGATGTATATATTAATGGCCAATGGCTAGGTAAACGAAAGTTTCTTTTTAAAACTACAAATTCGAATGAAAATGCAAAAACCTGTTTTACAGCAGATATGCTTTTAGAATATGGCGTTAAAACAGAAATTATTCATCGGGAAGCCAATAATTTACCTACCTGTAATGATCTAGAAAAATGGGTTAATGATGCTTTTTATCAATTTGATACCTCGCGTCTGAGACTTGATATTTCGATCCCTCAGGTTGCTTTGCAAAAAAATGCTCAAGGATACGTCGACCCACGTTTATGGGATCGGGGTATAAACGCTGCTTTTTTTGCATACAATGCTTCTGCATATCGTATTGTAAGTAATGACCATGAAACAAATCATGCTTTTATGGGTACAAACGTCGGGATAAATCTCTATGACTGGCAATTACGCCATAGTGGGCAGTGGAAATGGCAAGATCATAACGAAATTCCAAAAAAGACTTCTTTCTATACATCAAACAATACATATGCCCAAAAAGCATTTCCTAAGTTTAATAGTGTCGTTACTTTAGGTGATTACTTTACCAATAGTAATTTTTTTGATGCCTTACCTTATCGCGGAATTAACGTAGCAAGTGATGATCGCATGCTGCCTAACAGCATGCTTGGATATGCGCCACAAATTCGGGGTTATGCAAAGACTAATGCAAAAGTTGAAGTGCGCCAACAGGGAAATTTAATTTATCAAACTACTGTTACTCCTGGAAGTTTTGAAATTAATGATCTTTATCCGACAGGTTTTGGTGGTGAACTACAAGTTTCTATATACGAGACGAATGGAGAGATTCAAAAGTTCTCTATTCCCTATGCTTCTGTAGTAGAGATGCTTCGCCCAAAGATGAGTCGTTATTCTTTTACTCTAGGACAATTTAGAGATGCTAATATCAATTTAAATCCATGGCTAGTACAAGGTAAATATCAACGAGGCATTAATAACTATTTAACAAGTTATACTGGGTTTCAGGCAACCGAACACTACCAGTCTTTTCTGATAGGTAGCGCATTTGCAACTCCAATTGGTGCAATTGCAGTTGATGCAACTCAATCGAAAGCTAATTTTGATCAAAAACCAACACTAAAAGGGCAAAGTTACCGTTTAAGTTATAATCGACTATTTACGCCAACGAATACAAATTTAACTTTAGCAACCTACAGATACTCGACCGAAAATTATTTGAAATTAAGAGATTCAATTTTAATTCAAGATTTACAACAACGAAATATTGATAGTTTTTCTGTAGGAAAACAAAAAAGTGAATTTCAGATCACATTAAATCAAAGTCTTCCAAATCAATGGGGCAATTTTTATTTAGTGGGTTCATGGATTAATTACTGGAATCAGCCTAATCGCAATCAACAATTTCAATTTGGTTATAGTAATCAATTTAAAGATTTGACTTACAGCATTTCTGCAATTACTCATGAGCTTGATCTCGAAGATCAACAGACTAGTCACGAAACGCAGTATTTATTGTCTTTGTCTTTTCCACTCAAATTTAAGAAAAACACAATTAATTTTAATAGCTCTATTTCTGAAGATAGCAAAACTGTAGGGATGAGTGGTTATATCGGAAACCGCTTTGATTATGGCACGTCCGTTTCATACCTAGATCAAGGACAAAGCAGTGTAAATATTAATGGTACCTACCGTAGTAATTACACAACTATAGGTGCGTCATTTAGCCAATCCGATGCATATCAGCAGGAAATGATCAATTTAAATGGAAGTGTGGTTGCTCATTCTCAAGGGCTTTTATTTGGACCAGATCAAGTGCAAACCATGGTATTGGTCTATGCCCCCGAAGCCACAGGTGCCCGAGTCGGCAATACATCTGGACTAAACATTAATAAACATGGTTATGCTGTAATCCCTTATGTTACGCCCTATCGCTTAAATGACATTAGCCTTGACCCTCAAGGGATGCCATCAAATGTTGAACTTTCAGAAACAAGTCACCGTATTGCACCTTATGCAGGATCAATAACCAGAGTCAATTTCTCCACAAAAACGGGCTATGCACTTTTTATTAGTACTCAAACTCCTAATGGTGGTCACCTACCATTTGCTGCACAAGTGTTTAACCAGAATAACGAAGTAGTTGGAATGGTAGCCCAAGGTAGTCGTATTTATTTACGTACGCCCCTGTCTCATGATCATCTTTATGTGAAGTGGGGAGAAAGTAATACCGAAGAATGTCAACTTGAATATGACATTCAATCAAAAATCTCACAGGAAAAACAATCAATTATTATGACAGAGGCAATCTGCAAATGAAAAAAATACTTATTCAAAGTGGTTTATTAATCACTAATTTCTTTATTTACAACCAAGCAAATGCAAACTGTACTTTAAGTAAAGGTTTTACTACAGTTGATATTCCAATAACGATTGGCACCATTGTGGTTCGTCCAAATGATCCTGTAGGCACAGTTTTACAAAAGAATACTTTTACCATTTCACCCAATAATTCTACTGCAACGTGTAACCGCCCTGGTGACCAAATTATAGCGGCTCTACCTCTAAATTATCCAATTAGTCCAATAGGCAATAATGTTTACGCCACAAATATACCGGGTATAGGTATTCGAATTTACCGTGAGGCAACTGACTCTTCAAACTCTTCTGTTTATTACCCTTATAAGCTTACATTGACACCTCATACAGCATATACACTTTCGCCAGGCTATATTGTTTTGGAAGTGATTAAAACTGCTACCACTACTGGTTCTGGTGCATTAGTGGCTGGCCGTTATAGTACTTACTATGTAACAGGTCAACAAAATCGCCCCTTCTTAACAACTACAGTATTAGGTAGTTCACCTATTCTCATTGCATCATCATCTTGTGAAATTCAAAATGGTGTAGATACGGTTGTTGAACTTCCGACTGTGACAAAATCAGGCTTTCGAGCTATCGGAACAACTCAAGGTGAGAAAAACTTTAACCTATCCATTCTTTGTAATGGTGGCGAGAATAACTCCGGTATACCTACAAGTAACACATTGAGTTTAAGCTTTGACTACAATTCCGATGCTGCAAACAGTCAGGTTATTAGTAATAGTGCTGCTGAATCAACTAAAGCGAACGGTGTTGGTGTAGAACTTCTATGGAATATGAATGGTGCAAATAGTACGATTCAAAAAGGAAATAAACTAGGTATTGGTACTATAGGCTCCAACCAAACAGTTCAATATGATGTGCCATTAACTGCACGTTACTACCAAACTGCTGCCAATGTAACGGCGGGAGAAGTCAAAGCTAATGCCACCGTCACGATTCAATATGATTAGAGGCAATTTCATTCTTTCTGACTACTGAATCTTAAGAAGAGGTAGTTAGATACGTTGAAGAATAAAGTTATTTTGA
Source organism: Acinetobacter sp. 1130196 (assembly GCF_000588095.1). NCBI lineage: Bacteria > Pseudomonadati > Pseudomonadota > Gammaproteobacteria > Moraxellales > Moraxellaceae > Acinetobacter > Acinetobacter sp. 1130196. The sequence continues at coordinate 42,718 of NZ_JFWX01000035.1, forward strand.
CTAATTTTTAACTAATACTAAAAGAATCATTTTTTGATATAAATTATTTTTTAAATTTTACTAACAAATAAATTAAAAAAATGCTCATAAGCGAATAAAGCCAATGAGCATTAGTGATAACCACTTAACCTGAAATACAAATTGTGGGAAATAGATCACAATTTGCATGACTATAATTTCAAAATTTAGCTTAAATATCAAGTCTTTTTTTTAACAAAAGTTTGATAAAACTATTTAACCAGTTAATTTTAAACAAAAATTAATTAAAAATAAAATTTAGAATCCCTATTCTACAGACTTTCTAAAGAATTATCATTCGATTAATTAAGAAAATATGAATTTTATAGAGATTAATGTGCAGTAAAATTAAAAAGTGGTTTAGGTAGAATGTTTGAGTTAAAGCCCTAACTTCAAATTATGTAATTCTCTGAACTATAAAGCTTTACATAACCTATAAGAAAAAAAACATAAACAAATCGGGAAATATTCTTCAATTACAGCCTAAATCCCAGTTTTTATTACAAAACAGCATGCTTATTTTTTGGAAAATCTTTTGTATTTTATTATTAAGTTTAGGGGCTTTCGGAGTTGGTTTAGGTATTAGTCATTTAGACTTTTTCTTATTTTTTATTGGGATACTTTTTCTATTGTGTTTTTTTCTAGCCCTAAAGCAAGCGCGTGAAGATGCAGGGATTTTCCCGGATGAATAAAAATTTCTTTTGATCCTAGACAGTATCGTGGACAACAAATCCCTCTAAATTCTTAAAATATTTCTTCTCAAAGGCTTCAGGGCTTAACCAGCCATTTGCAGAATGTCTTCTGACCCGATTGTAATAAATCTCAATATAGTCAAACAAGACAGCATTCGCTTCTTTTCGAGTGGCAAACACACTGCCATGGACCACATGACCTTTCAATGTATGAAAGAAGCTTTCAGTCACTGCATTATCCCAACAGTTTCCACGTCTAGACATACTCTGAGTACAATCATTTGTCAGTAACAGCGCTCTAAAATCACGACTACAGTACTGTGAACCTTGGTCCGAATGAACCATAACACCAGTTGGATACCCCTGACGAGCCATTGCATAGTTAAACGTATCACACACCAACTGGCGGTCTATTCGATGGCTGGTTTGCCACCCCACGATACGACGACTAAATAGATCCAGCATCACACATAAATACAGCCAACCTTGCTTGGTACGGATATAGGTAATATCCGTTGTCCAAACCTTGTTAGGCTGAATGACTGTAAATTGACGCTCTAACAGATTGGGTGCTGTAGGCAAACGATGGTTTGAATCAGTCGTATGCTTGTATTTACGCGCAATCCTGCTGCGTAAACCCAGATTTTTCAGCATTCTTCCAACAGTGCGTTCACTCATGCTGTAACCTAAATCATGCATGTCATGTACCAATGAAGGTGCACCCAATCGTGCATGATGCTGCCAATATACGGCTTTTAAATCATTATATTTCTCTACCGTATTGGCCTGACGTTTTCGCCAGGCATAATAGCCTGAAGTGCTGACACCTAGGTATTTACAGGCAGAAGATACCGTGACTTCATTCATATCTAGATCTTGAATTACCGTGTACTTTTCTTGGCATGATCTGTTAGAAAGTACACATGCGCTTTTTTTAAGATGTCATTGGCTTCCTTGAGCTGTTTGACTTCTTTCTCTAATTCCAAGATCCGCTGTTGTTCTGGTGAAAGTTGACGTTTGCTTGAACCCACTGGATTGGTTTCACGAATCCATTTGTCTAAAGTTGAATAACCCACACCTAATTTCTGGGCGATTGCAGCTATAGGCTCGTGTGAGTTTGAAAGTGCATAATCAATTGCTTGCTGTTTAAATTCAGCACTAAAACGTTTGGCCATTTCTTGGATCTCCAAAGTTAACGTTACGTTATCTTTAGAGGGAAGTACTG